>JBDGYO010000348.1:0-3147 GCA_039584015.1 Gemmatimonadota bacterium
CTTCCCGCGCGAGGCCATAGCGCAGCACCCGCTGAGCGACCGGGGTGCGAGTCGCATGCTCGAGCTGGAGCGGGAGAGCGGAGCCGTGCGGCATCGGCGGTTCCGCGACTTCCCGTCGCTGCTCGAGGCAGGCGACGTGCTCGTGGTCAACGCGAGCCGCGTCATCCCCGCGCGGCTCGCCGGCCAGCGGGACAGCGGCGGCGACGCGGAGCTCCTGCTGGTACACGCCGAGCCCGACGGAACGTGGCTGGCGATGGTGCACCCCGGCGGCAAGCTCAAGGAGGGGCGCAGCGTACACATCGGTGACGACGCGGTGGCCGAGGTCGTGGAAGTGGTGGGGGGAGGCCTGCGGCGCCTCCGCTTCTCGGGACGCCTCACCGTCGAACAGCTCATGAAGCGGCACGGGGTGGTGCCGCTGCCCCCGTACATCGAGCGGCCGGCGGACGACGAGGACCGGGAGCGCTACCAGACGGTGTACGCCGACGTGGACGGCAGCGTGGCGGCGCCCACGGCAGGGCTCCACTTCACACCGGAGATCCTCGAGCAGATCAAGAACCGCGGCGTGCGCATCACGGAGCTGTTGCTCCACGTGGGGCCCGGGACGTTCAAGCCCGTGGAGGTGGAAGACCCCGAGGAGCACCGCATGCACGCCGAGTGGTACGCCATCTCGGAGTCGGCGGCCGTGGAGGTGAACACGGCCGTCTCCCGTGGCGGCAAGGTGTGGGCCGTGGGGACGACCGTCGCGCGGGCGCTCGAAACGGCGGCCACCCAGTCGCAGGGTGTCTCCTGGACGGTGGCGCCGGGCTTCGGCTGGACCGACCTGTTCATCTATCCGCCCTACCGCTTCAAGATCGTGGATAGGCTGCTGACCAACTTCCACCTGCCGCGCTCCACCCTGCTCATGTTGGTCGCGGCGTTCGCCGGACACGAGCACACCATGGCGGCGTACCGCGAGGCCGTGCAGCGGCAGTACCGCCTGTTCAGCTACGGCGACGCGATGGCCATCCGATGAGCGCGTTCACGTTCACCCTCGAGTCGACCGACGGCGCCGCGCGGGCGGGCACCCTGCGGCTGCCGCACGGTGACGTCGAGACGCCGGCGTTCATGCCGGTCGGCACGCAGGGCACGGTGCGCGCCCTCTCGCCCTTTGACCTCGAGGCGGTCGGCACGGGCATGGTGCTGGCCAACACCTACCACCTACACGTGCGGCCGGGCGAGGAGACGGTGGCGGCACTCGGGGGGCTGCACCGCTTCATGGCATGGTCCGGCCCCATCCTGACCGACTCGGGCGGCTTCCAGGTCTTCTCGCTCGAGGGGCTGCGGCAGGTGGACAACGACGGGGTGCAGTTTCAGTCGCACGTGGACGGCGGGCGCCTCCACCTCACTCCGGAGCGCGTCGTCGAGATCCAGTGGACACTGGGCGCGGACGTCGCCATGGTCTTCGACCACGTGGTGCCGGGCGGGGCCGACCACGCGACGGCGGCCGACGCCCTGTCGCGCACCACCCTCTGGATGGAGCGCTGCGCCACGCGGCACATGGAACTCGCGGCCGAGGAGCCGGAGCGGCAAACGCTGTGGCCCATCATTCAGGGAGCGGGGCACCTCGACCTCAGGCAACGCGCCGTCGAGGAGGTCCTGGGCGTCGGTGCGTGGACCGGCATCGCCATGGGCGGTCTCGCAGTGGGGGAGCCCAAGCCGGTCATGTACGACGTACTGGAAACGCTGGAGCCATCGCTGCCCCCCGAGATGCCGCGTTATCTTATGGGCGTAGGGTTTCCAGAGGACCTGCTGGCGTCGATGGCGCGGGGCCAGGATCTGTTCGACTGCGTCGCTCCGACCCGCAACGGCCGCAACGGCTCGGCGTACACGCCGGACGGCGTCGTCAACATCCGGAACGCCACGCACCGCGACGACCAACGTCCCCTGGACGAGACATGTGACTGCGAGACGTGCCGCACCTACAGCCGGGGCTACTTGCGCCACCTCTTCATGGCCGAGGAGCTGCTGGGGCTGAGGCTCCTGTCACTCCACAACGTGCGGTTCCTGATTCGGCTCGCCGCCGAGGCGCGGCACCGGATCACGGCCGGCACGTTCACGGGGTGGCACCGGGAATGGCTCGATCGCTATAACGCACGGGGAACCACGTGACACCAGAGACGCTTTTTTTGTTCGCGCCCTCCGGCGAGGGCGGTGGTGGTGGCCTCAGCATCTTCCTGATCCAGATGATGGCCATCATCGCGATCTTCTACTTCCTGATCATCCGGCCCAAGTCCCAGCAGGAAAAGAAGCACAAGGAGCGGTTGGCCCAGCTCAGGCGCGGCGACCGGGTCGTCACGGTGGGTGGGATCATCGGCGAGGTCGTCCACATCAAGGACAACCAGCTCACGATCAAGAGCGGCGAGTCACGGTTGATCGTCCAGCGGGAGCGGATCGCGGACCTGATCGCCAGCGAGCCGGCAGCGGAGTCGAAGTAGTGGCGCTGCGCCCGCTGCACTTGCTCGGCTCACCCGTGCTGCGGGAGCGCGCCGCCGAGATCGGCGAGGTGGACGACGAGTTGCTGCACCTGGTGAAGGATCTGTTCGACACGATGCACGCCGAGAAGGGGATCGGGCTGGCCGCGAACCAGATCGGCCTCGCCCGGCGGGTGGCGGTGGTCCAGACGGAGGAGGATGACGCCCTGGTGCTGATCGATCCGGTGATCACCGAGCGGGAGGGACAGATCAAAGGCGAAGAGGGCTGCCTCTCGATTCCCGACATCTTCGGCGACGTGGAGCGCGCGGCCCGCATCGTGGTGGAGATCACGACGACGGGCAACGAGCGGGTGCAGGTCGAGGCCACCGATCTCCGGGCGCGGGCCATCCAGCACGAGATCGATCACCTCGACGGCGTGCTGTTCTTCGATCACCTGAGCCCGCTCAAGCGCCGCATGCTGATGAAGAAGTGGCGCAAGCTGCGCAAAGGTAAAGAGGGGCACATCAAGGAAGTGCAGCCGGAGGAAGAAACCAGCTCGAGGCTCTGACCGTGCGAATCGTTTTCTTCGGGACGCCCGACTTCGCGGTTCCCGCGCTGCGCGCACTCCTCGGTGAGGGGTTCGACGTCGCGGCGGTGGTGACGCAGCCCGACCGACCGCACGGCCGCTCCCGCTCC
>JBDGYO010000349.1:0-3138 GCA_039584015.1 Gemmatimonadota bacterium
GCGGTGACTCAGGCCCCGGAGAGAAGCGAGCGAAGCACCGATCGAACTAGGCTGGACCTCGACCTCCGGGGGAGAACGGGGAAGCGGGAAGCGAGGCAGCTCGCTTCCCGTTTCCCGTTTCCCGCGTACCTTCGTCCCCATGCCCCACTCGGCATCCACCCGTTGCGGCGTGGTAGCTCTCGTCGGTGAGCCCAACGCCGGCAAGTCCACCCTGCTGAACGCGCTGGTGGGAACGAAGCTCGCTATCGTGAGCGCCAAGCCCCAGTCCACCCGGCAGCCGGTGGTGGGGCTGTACACGGAGGGCGACACCCAACTCGTCCTCATGGACACGCCTGGGCTGCTCGAGCCTCGGTACCTCCTCCAGGAGGCCATGCTCGAGCAGGCCATCGACGTCCTGCGGCAAGCCGACGCCGTGCTACACTTGCACCCGCTCAGCCAACTGCCGGTCCCCGCGCTGGAGAACATCGTGCCCGAGGATGCCCTCAGGCAGCAGCCCGTGGCCACCGTGCTCACCGGAGAGGGTGACGCCCCGCCGGAAGCGGCTTCAATTGTCTTCCGGCCCGAGACCGGAGCGGGTATCGAAGACATCCTGGCGTGGTGCCGCGAGCAGGTTCCGGCTGGGCCATTCCGGTACGATCCAGACGACATCAGCACCCAGCCGTTGCGCTTCTTCGTGGCAGAGTTCCTGCGGGAAGCCGCCTTCGAGTTGCTGGGCGAGGAGCTGCCCTACAGTCTCGCCGCAGAGATCGATGAGTTCCGGGAGGGCTCCGAACCCGTGTATATTCGAGCCACGCTCTTCGTCGAGCGAGCATCACAGAAGGGCATGGTGATCGGCAGCGGGGGACGCACCATCAAGGCGTTGGGGGCCTTGGCTCGGCAGAAGGTGGAGGACCTCCTGAGCCAGCCGGTGTATCTCGACTTGTGGGTCAAGGTCCTCCCCAAGTGGCGCCGCACGGAGCGGCGTCTGCGCCAGCTCGGCATTCCGCCACCGAATGCGAGGAGCACATGAGCCTTTCGCCCGAGTTGCTGAAGATTCTGGTCTGCCCCAAGTGCAAGGGTGAGTTGGAACACCGCACCGAACCCTCCGAACAGCTCGTCTGCCACGCCTGTCGGCTGGCGTACGCGGTCGAGGACGATATCCCCATCATGCTGATCGATGAGGCGACGCCGCTCTAGGCTCGGCACGCTTCTCGTCGTCCTCTTCGTTGCCGGATCGCCTGCGTGGGCGCAGGACGGAGACCAAGTCGAGGAGGGCGGCGCAGCATTCCTGCTGATCCCGGTTGGCGCGCGCTCGGCGGCGCTGGGCCAGGCGGCGATCGCTGACTACGGCACCAGCGAGGCGGCGTTCTGGAATCCCGCCGGTCTGGCACTGATACCGGAAACCGAGCTGGCCCTTCACTTCGCATCCACCTTCGCCTCCAACAACACCGCCATCACAGCCCAGTTTCCCACCCGGCGTCTGGGGGTGTTGGGCATCTCGGGTTACCTGGTAGACTTCGGGTCACAGGAAGTGGTGGTCGGGCCGGGGGTACCGACCGGACGGATCTCGGTCAAGAACATCGAGCTGCTTGCCTCGTGGGCCACGGAGCCGATCGGGAACCTCGCCCTCGGCGTCAACTACAAGCTGATCCAGTTCCGCCAGGATTGCTCGGGTGACTGTGGCACCGCTCGCAGTGTGGTGGGAACGACTCATGGGGTGGACATTGGGGCACAGTACGCTTTCGGGACGAGTGAAAACCTGCGCGTCGGATTGGCGGTGCGACACGCGGGTTTCAAGCTGCAGTTGGAGAACCGCGACCAGGCCGATCCGCTCCCGACCCGCGTGCAGATCGGCTTCGTATGGCGCATCTACCTGCCGCAGCCGAGGGACGCGACACAGCGCCTCGACGCGCGGATCTTGTTCGACCTGCAGGACGCGTGGGGACAGTACAATAATCCCGATGCGCGGCTCGGCCTGGAACTGGGATATGGCCAGGCCATTCGCCTGCGAGCGGGGTACGCATTCCTGCACTCCGAGAGCCGTGGCCCTTCGATCGGTGCCGGGCTGCGGTTTGGCCGGTTCGCGCTGGACATCGCGCGGATCTTCTTCAGCTCGTCGAACCTCGACGAGCCGTTCTACGCGAGCCTGAGGGCCATCCTCTGACATGATCCGCCCTGCGCTGCTCGCTCTCGCGCTTCTCGTCACCTGGCTGTCCACATTGGCCGCGCAGGAGGCGAGCGCGCCTACGAGTCTCGCGCTGCTGCGGCCCGATGTGTTCGCCCCGGAAGACTCGACCCGGCCGACGTGGGTGCCGACCGTGTCGTCGCTGATCATTCCGGGAAGCGGACAACTCATGCTCGGGCAGGAGCGCGGCGCGATCTATCTCGTGGTGGAGGCATTCCTCATCGCTCGCTTCTTCCGGTTCTACAGCGAGGGCAGCCGGGAGAGCGACCGCTATCGGGAGCTCGCCTTTACCGTTGCGCGTTCCGCCTTCAGCCCCAGCACGGTCGACACGGCGTTCAGCTACTTCGAGAAGCTGCAAGACTTTCGGCAGAGCGGCCCCTTCGACACCGACGCGGGTCCGGATCTCGCCCCCCCGATGGATGAGCGCACCTTCAATGGCAGTATCTGGGAGCTCGCGCGGCAGACGTTCTTCGTTGACCCCGACAGCCTGCCCGACCCGACCTCCGAGGAGTACCAGCGGGCCCTGGAGTTCTATCGCCGGCGCGCCGTCGGGCCGAATTTTCTCTGGTCGTGGCGCGACGCCGGGCTGGAGCAGGACCTCTATCGCCAGTCGATCCAGCAGAGCGACGAGGCCTTCCGCCGTGCCACGACGCAGTTGGGGCTGCTGCTGGTCAACCACCTCTTGAGCGGCATCGACGCCTTCATCACCAGCCGGGTCACCGGAAACCGCCACCCCGTGGACGTGGGATCGGCAGTCCAGTATCGCGGAGATGGCACCGGGCTGGATTGGCACATGACGGTCCAGGTGGGCTTCTAAACCACCGTTCAAACCGCCGTCCGACCCCCTCCAATCCGGCCCCCACACTGTGACATAGCTCATTTGACTTCGCAGTCGGGGGCCTCTAAGTTAGGCCGACTTCGACCTTTAGCGCATTCAGAGGAGACTGGTGCGGACGCGGCCAACGGTTCTCTAC
>JBDGYO010000350.1:0-3137 GCA_039584015.1 Gemmatimonadota bacterium
TCATCTTGACCTTGGCCCGCAGCTTGAGGTAGCGACGCTTGTGCATGGGCGGGGGTTGGAACTCCTCCGTGAGCCCCTTCTTGGACGCCCAGATGAGCGACCACATCACGGGGAGCATGGCGAGGAGTGCCAACGGCAGCCGGAGGCCTGGCTCCTCCAGGTACCAGATGATACCCCCCATGGCGGCCAGCCCGACGAGCACGATGACGGCCACGATAGTGTTGGCTGCGGAACGGGAGAGTGGCATGCGACGCCTCCGCCAATGGTGTGCGTGAGTCGGGCCGGGTGTCGGGGCGTGAAGGCTCGACGGCGAGTAAGGTGGGGAGTGCCGTGGTCCGCGTCAAGCACCGGAACCCTTTGTGGGATGGGGGGATACCGCCATGAGAGAGGTCCGGGCGGCCGGAGGACCAGGCGCCCGGCCCGACGGCTCGACACCTGGCCCCTGCGGCACCGCGGGGGTAGGATGGAAACGAGCCCGGGTGGCGGAACGGGCAGACGCAAGGGACTTAAAATCCCTGGCCACCAGATGGCGTGGGGGTTCGACTCCCCCCCCGGGCATTCGAGACTCAAGTGCAGGGGTAGCACCCTGTCACACATCCCTCGTGCGACTCGCCCCAACTTCCTCCCAGGGTACTT
Organism: Gemmatimonadota bacterium; assembly: GCA_039584015.1. Classification (GTDB taxonomy): domain Bacteria; phylum Gemmatimonadota; class Gemmatimonadetes; order Gemmatimonadales; family GWC2-71-9; genus WVYX01. Next base: position 637 of record JBDGYO010000350.1, read on the forward strand.
GCACGGCAAATCGCTGGAGACATTCGATGAGGTCTCTCCTTTCGGCTGCTTCCTTCATCGTGGTGCTGTGCGGCAGTGCCCATGGACTCAGGGCGCAGGACATCCTGCAGGATACGCTGCCCAAAAACCACCTGCTGTTCAGGTTGCACGGGGGGGACGGTGGCCTCACCGGAGGGTGCGACTATCTGCCGGGCTTCACCGTCTCGATGCAGATCCGTCAGGAGGGGCCGGATTCGGAACTGGATGTCGCGGGCCTGATGGAGGCGATTGGCGCGCAGGGGGTAACGGCTTCCCTCACCTATCCCAACGGGACGATCACCGAGGTGGAGTTCGAAGTCGTCCGCCACAGGGGGGCGGAAGACATCTACATGAAGACGACCATGGGGTACTTCCTGTGGGAGGCCGCGGTGGCCCGCGGCGATGGACTCAGCTTCGTCATTGACTGGTGGTACACCCCTCCGGCCCGCCCCGTCGACGCGGCGACGTTGGAGATGGCCCAACAGCTGCTGGCAGACTCGGCTCGCTGGCGCCAAGAAGACGACCGGCGATGTGAGGACGATGTCGAGAGCCGTCGGTGGAGTCTCTTTTGCGCCTTGAAGCACGCTTCCACGGAGAGGATGGGCGAGTACAATCATCACAACACGGCCATGAACACGGTGCGGTTCGTCATCAACGACGAGGTCCCCGACCATGGATTCGAGCATCCGTTGATGGACTACAACAACGCGCCATCGACGACACACGCGGATGTCCTGCGTGTGCTGGAGATTGCGAGGCAGAGACTCCAGCGAGAGATTGAACGCTGACACACACCCTCAACCGCAATGACGAAAACCAGCCAAACATTCGATCAACTGCGGCACCAGCCGCGCGTGCTGCTGGGGCCGGGTCCCAGCAACCTGCATCCGCGCGTCGTCCAGGCCATGGCCAGCCCCACGCTGGGGTACCTCGACCCGGATTTCACGGTGGTCATGGACGACACGATGGCGCTGCTGCGGCAGCTCTTCCAGACCAAGAACGAGGTGGCGATCACACTCCCGGGCACGGGCATGGCGGGGATGGAGGCGGCCATCTGCAACGTCGTCGAGCCAGGCGACGAGGTGATCGTGGGGATCCACGGTTTCTTCGGCCAGCGGATGGCGGAGATCGTCGAGCGCCACGGTGGCACGGCGATCCGCGTGGAGGTCGAGTTCGGCCAGGTGGTGGAGGTCGAGCAGATCGAATCTGCCCTGAGCGCTCACCCCAACGCGAAGATGGTCGGGGTGGTGCACGGCGAGACCTCCTCGGGCGTTGGCCAGCCGCTGCAAGAGATCGGCAAGCTGGTTCGCCAGCAGGACAAGCTCTTCCTGGTGGACACGGTGTGCTCGTTGGGTGGGGCCGACATCCCCGTCGATGCGTACCTCATCGACATCTGCTATAGCGGGGGGCAGAAGTGCATCGGTGGGCCCGCGGGTATCTCCTGCATCACCCTCAATGACCGGGCGATGCAAGTGGTCGAGTCGCGCAGCCGACCGGTCGACACCTGGTACCTGGATCTGTTGCTGATCTGCAAGTACTGGTTTGCCGATCGTGTCTACCACCACACCGCCCCCGGCCCGCTGGTGTTCGCGATGCGCGAGGCCCTGCGACTGATTCAGGAGGAGGGGTTACCGGGGCGGGCGGCCCGACATCAGAAGTGCGGTGACCTGCTGAAAGCTGGGCTCACGGATCTCGGGATGGAGCTGTTCGGCGATGCGGCGAACCGCCTGCCTATGCTGACCTGTGTGATGATTCCGGGCAGCGCCGATGACGCGGCCGTCCGGCAGGCCCTGCTGCGGGACTACGGCATCGAGATCGTGGGCGGCTTCGGGCCGCTCAAGGGCAAGGCGTGGCGGATTGGCCTCATGGGGTACTCCTGTAGCGAGCGTAACGTGCACTACCTGATCGCCGCGCTGCGCGAGATTCTCGCAGGGTAGCAGACGGGGCCTCGCGTTTCGCCGCGGGGACCCGTACTATTGCGGAAGGTCGATCGGAACGATCCCGTTTACTCGGAGGGCGCGCGCCGTGCTCTGGACTGACACCGCCACCGCCATCAGCTCGTTGAGGGGCAGGCCCCTCTACGAGCACATCGATGCCTACGGCCTCACGCACGCCGGCAAGGTGCGGAAGAACAACCAAGACCACTTCATGATCTGCTCGCTGCGCCGGCACATGCAGATCCACCGCACGAGCCTCCCCCAGACAGGAGAGCTCTCCCTGGTCGACGAGCCGCTCGCGTACCTTGCCATGGTCGCGGATGGAGTGGGGAGTGGGCAGGCGGGTGAGGAAGCGAGTCGCTTCGCCATCGAGGCGGTCACCCAGTACGTGGGCCAGAGCATGCGCGCCTACTACACGGCCGACCCGGCCGACGAGCAGACGTTCCTGGATACGCTCAACGAAGCGGCCATGCAGTGCCACGCGAGCATCGTCAAGAGGGCCGAGGAGGACAGCGGCCGGCGCGGCATGGCGACGACGCTCACGGT
>JBDGYO010000351.1:0-5852 GCA_039584015.1 Gemmatimonadota bacterium
GTGTGCGCCTTAGCGGCGGAAGGTCAAGGTGAACACGAAGGTCCGGGTCTGCGGGTGGTTGAAGTACTCCAACCCACGGCCCGTCGTCTGGCCCGTCAGGTTCGACTCCGGATCCAGACCGGTGTAGTCGGTCCACGTCACCAGGTTACGCCCGGACACCGTCACGTCGAGCGCGTTGAACCCAATGCTGTTGAGCCAGGGTGCTTGCCACGTGTACGCCAGCGAGACGTCGCGGAGCTTCACGAAGCTGCCGTCCTCGATGAACTGCGTCGAGGGACCGGTGAAGCCACTGCCCACGCCGCCAACATTCCAGGTATCCCAGTTGAGGGTGACCTGGGTACCGGCGCCCGGCCCGAAGCCGGCAAACGTCGTATCGGTGCCCGCGCCATGCATCGGCACGGTCTCGGCGTGCGTCCCGAAGTAGAACAGCGCGCCCTTCGTGCCGTTCCACACGTCGCCGCCCTGTTTGATGTCGAGCAGGCCGCTGAGACGCAGATTGCCGAAGAACGTGAACGTGCTGCGCAGGCTCCCCGTCCAATCGGGGTTCGGGTCACCCACGACGCTCTGCTGTGTTTCCTGGAGTGGCATGCCCGTGATTAGACAAGCGGGGTCGCCCGCGGCACAGATGTAGAGGTCGCCTTCGGACCAGCCGCTGTAGGTGTTGTCGATGTCGACGCCACCCACCAGCGTGCCCTCACCGAACCGGATGAAGTCCGAGCCGTATAGGATCGGGAAGGGCGAGCCCTGCACCACCGACGCGCGGGTACCGGAGAAGCCGTTCAGGCCCACTTCCTCGGCGCCGAGCAGGGTGTCCACGTTGCTGTTGTTCGTGGCCCAGTTGGCCGTGAGGCGCCACGAGAAGTCGCGCTGCTGGATCGCCAACCAGTCGAGCGTCACTTCCCAGCCCCAGTTGCGCCAGGACGCACCATTCTCAGCGATCTGGGCAAAGCCGGTGCTCTGGGGGATGGGGAGGTTGAGAATCGCGGCCTTCGTCTTGGTGCGGTAATACGTGACCCCGAGGTTCATCGCGTTGTTGAGGAACGCCAGGTCGATGCCCGTCTCAAGTTCGATCGTCCGCTCCGGCGTGATCCCAGTGTTGCCCTGGACAGCCTGGAAGATCACGCCCTCGTAACCCTGGTACACGGTGTTCAGTCCGGCACCCGTGATCCAGCCGTCGGCCAAACCCAGGGTCGTGAAGCCGCTCACGTTCGAGTAGATCGGCGGCTGCCGACCGGCCTGGCCATACGCACCGCGCAACTTCGCGAAGTCGAGCGGCAGGTAGCGCGAGACGTCCCACGCAATGCTGGCCTTGGGATACCAGAACCGGCTCGTCTCCGTCTCGCCCGTCAGCGTATCGATGACGTCGCCGCCGAACGTGTTCGAGCCGTCATACCGCACCCCGCCCTTGATGAACAGCTGGCCCCACAGGTCGAGCGCGAGGTCGGCGAAGTAGCCTTCCGTCCGCACCTTCGACTCGAACTCGTTGGGCGTGCGGTCGACCGTGAAGTCGAGCTGCCCAGTGCCGAGAATCAGGTTCTGCGCATCCACCTGGAAGCGGCGGAACTGCGTCTGGTTGAGATTCTGCCCGAGCGTCAGGCTCCAGCCGAACGTCTCGCTCGGCGTATCCTGGAACGACATCAGGATCGTCTGGTCGAACACCTTGTTCACCAGCTCGGCCCGGATGATGTAGCCGTCGGGGAACTCGGTCGAGCTCTTTGGGAAGATCGTCAGCCGCTGGTCGTTGGCGAAGTCCAAGCCCACGAGGTAGCGGACGTCCCACCACGAGAACGGATCCCAGTCCACCTGGATGTTCCCGATGTAGCGGTCTACGTTCGCCGTGTTGGGCAGCTCGTTGGCCACCCAGTGCGGGTTGTCATACCCGCGACCCACCACGAGCTCCGTCGGGTTGGGATAGCGATAGGAGCGGTGCAGCCCCGTCGCCGAGTCGATGTACGGCAGGTTGTTGAACTCCGGCGGCGTGCGGAACCCACCCAGCAGCATGCCGCTGATGTTCGAGCCCTGCTGCACCAGATCACCATCGCTGGTCGTGTACGCGAAGTTCCCCTCGATGTTGAGGTTATCGAGGAAGTCATGCGCGCCCTTGAGTCGCGTAGTGAACCGCTTGTACTTCGAGTTCCCCTCGATCGTGCCGTCCTGATACAGGTAGCCCAGCGAGAGGAAGTACGTGGTGCGATCCGTCCCGCCCGCGAGACTCAGCGAGTTGTCCGAGCGGACTCCCGTGCCGAACATCTCGTTGGCGTGGTCATAGATCGGCGTGCCCGAAGCCAGCGACGGACCCCAGCTCACCGACGACGTCGGTGAGAGGTTGTTGCCCGGATCGGCCGGATCGCCGGCCGGGTCCACCAGGCCCTGCGACCAACCGGTCTGTAGGTCGGGCAGCTTGTTGACCTGGTCGAAGCCGAGCGAGCTGCGCAGCGTCACCTGCGTCTGGTTCCGCTGCCCCGACTTGGTCGTGATCATCACGACGCCGTTGGTGGCGCGCGACCCGTACAGCCCGGCCGCCGCCGGTCCCTTCAGAATCTCGATGCTCTCGATGTCGTCAGGGTTGATGTCGGTCAGCCGGTTCGCGTAGGCCGTCCCCCAGACGCTGCCCTCGATCGTGTTTGACTCGTTGGTCACGGCCACACCGTCCACGATGATCAACGGCTGCGTGCCGCCCTCGATCGACTTGGAGCCGCGAATCCGGATGTACGCTCCGCCACCCGGGTCGCCCGTGGAGCTCGTGATCTCCACGTTGGGCGCCTTCCCCGCCATCGCGGCGACCAGGTTTGACTCGGACTTGGACGCCGTAATGTCCTCGGCGCGAATCGAACTGATCGTCGTGGCGAGCTTCGCACGCTCCTCCCGCATCCCTTGACCGGTCACGATGACCGCTTCCAGCAGGAACGGGTCCGCTGCGAGAGCTGTACGCTGGTCTGGCCAGCCATGCGGGCCGCCGGCACGAACAACTGATACGTGCCGTCCTCACCCGTCGTGGTGGCCAGCGTCAGGCTCTGGATTAGCACCTGCGCTGCCGTTACGGGAAACCCAGACTCATCCACCACCGTGCCGGTGATGGTCATCTGTGCGTGCGCGGCGGTGGGGGTCGCCAACAAGCACAGTACGAGTACGGGAAGGATCCAGAGTGGGCTGGCCCGGGGCGCTGCCCGAGCCCTTGGGGAACTGACAAGACTCCCTTTCATGGGATACCTCCTGTTGGGGTTGAACACGGACATCCCAAGCCGCGGTTTGTACCTCACCCCCAGCCCTCGAAGTACAGGAGCACGCGGCTCGGGCTCTCCTAAGGACGTGTCTTGTCTTTATTGACTACGGCAATCGACTAGATCATAGAGACTGCCATGCCGCGGTGCAGCTAGAAATCGGCAAGGGGTCACAACAGGGCCTTGAATGGTCGGAACGGTCGGCGGGTTGGAGGTGCTCGTTGGACAAGGCCAGGTCCGTGGGACGTTCCTGGGCATCGAGCGACAGGCGCTGCGCCTGTGCCTACTGCGCACCCTCTCACCGTGGTCAGCCTGGTTTTCGGTGAATGGCACATTTCGGGGGGCGAATGGTCGTCGTCGCCATTGAATTGGGCCGAGGCGGGGGCTAAGCTTCTCCCGACGACATGTCGCATCCACAAGTGGAGCTCACCCAACAGTCGCCGGCACCGCGTGGTCGTGTATCGCTCGCGATCGCTTTGGCTTGGGTACCGTTCTTTCTCCTCTACGTCCTCTTCACTGTCATACATTATGAGACGTCGCTTGGACATGCGCTCGAGTTCTCGACGCGAGTGGTGGGCAGCGCCGCGCTGCTCGCTGTTGGAGTGTGGTGGCTGACTGGCAAGTACTCCTGGCCTGCACGACTCCGTTTGTCGTTCTACGGGGTACACCTTGGTGTTGGATCACTGTACGCAATCGGCTGGATGGCGCTCGCAGCTGCTGGCTCAGCCGTGCTGTACGGACCAGGCGAATTCATGGCCTGGTTCCGCTCCCCCATCCTTGGGTGGCAGTTTGTGATGGGGTTATGGCTCTACGGGATGGTTGCGGGTGTGTGCTACGCAGTTCGCATTAGGGACCGGCTATTTCGCGAAGAGAGAGCTGCTGCCCACGCTGAGGCTCTGGCTACACGCGCACGGCTGGCCGCACTCCGGGCTCAACTCAACCCGCACTTTCTGTTCAATTCCTTGCATTCGCTGTCAACGCTGGTGGCGCACGACACGGCAGCCGCAGAGCAGGCGATTGAGCGACTTGGGGACCTCCTCCGATACTCGCTTGACGAAGCCTCGGCCGACGACGTGCGCCTGGTAGATGAGTGGGAGTTCACGCGGAATTACTTGGCCTTGGAGCAGCTACGCCTCAATGAACCACTACAGGTGGATGCAAATCTTGATGAAGAGGCGCTCGACTGCTGGGTACCCTCGTTCACGCTCCAGCCGCTCGTCGAGAACGCGGTGCGACATGGCATTGTACCCCGAGGGGGCGGTGGCACCGTAGCAATATCGGCGACAACGGACGGATCGACGCTAGTGATCCGGGTCCAAGACGATGGGCAAGGTGCGTCGCTCCAGGAGGTCTTTCGCGCCAATGGACTGGGACTAGTGGCCCTGCAGCGTCGCTTAGAGAGCCGTTATGCTGGAGAGGCGAAGCTGTCCGTGGATACTGCCCCAGGTGCCGGCTTCGCCGTGACAATCCGTGTTCCAGTTGAGATCCGGCCTCGCCTGCCTGCCAGCTCATGATCACTGCGTTCATTGCGGACGATGAGCCGCTGGCTCGGCGCAAGCTCCGCGACCTCTTGGCTGGTATCGACTGGATCGAGTGTGTCGGGGAGGCTGCCGACGGCGAGGCTACGCTTCGGGCTCTGGAGGAGCTAACGCCCGATCTCGCCTTTCTCGACATACGGATGCCGCGGCTGTCTGCGCTGGAAGTACTGGAGAGGGTACGGCACAAGCCGGCGGTCATATTCACGACCGCCTATGACAAGTATGCGGTCACTGCCTTCGAGCTGCAGGCACTCGACTACCTCGTGAAGCCATTCGGCGCCAAGCGGTTTCGCGCAGCTCTTGAGCGAGCACGCCGAGCCCTGGGTGAGGATGCGTGCTCGCCCACAGAAGAGCGTGCGCAGCTTGCGATGTCCAGTGGAGGACATCTGGTCCGGATATTTGTGCGCGAACGTGGCCGGATTGTGCCCCTTGCGGTAGAGGACATCAGCAGGCTTGAGGCTCGAGACGACTACGTATCACTGCATGTGCAAGGAAGGGCGCACCTTGTTCATGTCACTCTGGGAGCACTGGAAGCACGTTTGGACTCACAGCGCTTCATTCGGGTGCACCGCTCACATGTGGTCAACGTCGACCACGTTGCCGCCCTGGTGCCGTATGACGGCACGCGGCTTGAAGTGCAGTTGAAGGACGGCACGAGGCTTGTGGCCAGCAGGGCACGGTCCCGGGATATCCGGCACCTGGTAATGTGATGGTGTGACGTATGAATCCGACGCGCGAAGGGTGGGGAGCAGGCAGACTCGGTCGTGCGGGATGGCGCACCAGCGCTCGGACCGCTGCGGTCATTGGATTGGTCCTTGGTATCCTATACTGCAGTGGCGGCGCACAGATCCTCGCGCCGCAAGAGGCTGCTCTCGCCGAGGCACTTGAGGCAGCAGGCGACATTGAGGGGATGCGGAGCCTTGTCGTCGCTCGGGATGGGGACCTCGTGGCTCAACGCTACTACAATGGAGCCGGTCCTGACTCTCCACAGGACGTGAAGTCGGTTACGAAGAGCGTTCTCTCGGCTCTGATCGGCATCGCCATCCAGCAAGGTTTCATCGCAAGCGTCGACCAACCGATAGCTGCCACACTC
>JBDGYO010000352.1:0-3125 GCA_039584015.1 Gemmatimonadota bacterium
TCGTTCACCAGCGCCCGGGCGATCGCGACGCGCTGCTGCTCGCCGCCCGAGAGCTCTCGCGGGTACGCCTGTGCCTTGGCCGCGAGTCCGACCTGGGTGAGCACGCGCATCACCTTGGGGGCGATCACTCCCTTGCGTGTGCCGGTCACCTCCAGCGCGAAGGCCACGTTTTCCTCTGCCGTGCGGTCCTCGAGCAGACGGAAGTCCTGGAACACGATCCCCAGTCGCCGCCGCAAGCGGGGAATGTCCCGCCGCTTGAGGGAGGACGTCGAGAATCCGGACACCCGGACCATCCCCGACGTCGGCAGGTCATCGGCGTAGACGAGGCGCAGGATGGTGGATTTTCCGGCGCCCGAATGGCCGGTGAGGAAGAGGAACTCGCCCTTCGCGAGGTGGAACGACACGTCCTTCAGGGCGAGGGACCCTTTGGGGAACGCCTTGAAGACCTTGTTGAGTCGAATCACGGCTACAACGTGCTGAAGGCGTCCTCGAAGTCCGCGATGATGTCGTCGATGTCCTCGATGCCGAGGCTGACACGAATGAACCCGTCCGGAATCCCCTGCTCGGCGCGTTGCTCCGCTGTGAGGATGGCGTGCGACGTGAAGCGCGGTTCGCTGACGAGCGTCTCAACGCCACCCAGGCTGGGGGCGTGCGTCGCGAGTCGCAGCTTCCGCAGCACGACATCGGCGGCGGCCGCGCCGCCCGTGAGGGTGAGGCCCACCATGCCGCCGAAACCGTCCAGCACGCGCTCGGCCACCTCGTGGTCCTGGTGGGAGGCGAGTCCGGGGTAGTGCACCTGCGCCACGGCCGGGTGCTGCTCGGCCCACTCGGCGAAGGCCATCCCGTTCGCGTTGTGGCGGCCGATGCGGACCGCCAGCGTCTTGATGCCGCGTTCCACCAGCCAGGTGGCGTGCGGGTCGGGCGACTGGCCCCAGACCGCCATCAGTTGGCGCACCTCCTCGATCACCGGCTCGCTTCCGGCCACCACACCGCCGATCACGTCGTCGTGCCCGTTGAGGTACTTGGTCGCCGAGTGGATCACCAGGTCGGCCCCGTGCTCCAGCGGGCGGAAGTTGATCGGGGAGGCGAACGTCGAGTCGACGATGAGTGCGATGCCCAGCTCGCGGCAGACCATGGCCAGCGGCTCGAGGTCGAGCACGCGCATGATGGGGTTGGTGGGGTTCTCGACGAAGATGGCGCGCGTCGTCTTGCGGACGTGCTGGCGCCACTTCCGCTGGTTGTCGGGCTCCACCAGCGTCACGTCGATGCCGAGCTTCCCGAACTCCTCGCTGAACAGCTTGTGGGTCCCCCCATAGATCCAGGCGCTCGCCAACAGGTGGTCGCCCGGGCGCAGCATGGCGAGGTGCGCGAGGGCCGTCGCGCCCATCCCGCTCGCTAGGAAGATGGCACGCTCGGCCCCCTCCAGGGCGGCCACCTTCTCACCCAGCACTATCTGGTTGGGGTTGTTGCCGTACCGGGTGTAGAGCACCTCTTCGGTCGAGCCGATGGGGTGCACGAAGGTACTGCTCTGGTAGAGGGGGGTCGCGACCGGGGACCGGTCGGCCTTGGGGTGTGCTGCGCCGTGGATTGCCCGCGTCGAGGGGCCGGTATCTCCCTTGGTCGTCATGCGCTCAGCGCCATGTACCCGCCGGAGGAACGCTGCACCAGCCGCTGTCCACGCAGCGCCTCGAGTGCCTGTCGCACCGCTTCCGGCGGCAGGGACAGGCGCGACGCGAGCTCCTCGGCTTCAGCTGGGCCGCCGTCCGAGAGCAGCGTGAACGCGAGTCGGGCGGTCTCGTCCATGGGGCCGAGTACCCGCACGCGCCCCTCGCGGTCCCGCGCGACCACCGCGAGCCGGTGCCGCTCGAGCACCTGCTCAATGGCCTCGCAGTGGGAGCCCGTGACGCCGTGCAGGAAGAAGTATCGGGCCTGGCCGTGCTGCAACAGCAGCTTGCCGACGACCTCGTCGGCACAAGAGATGTCGAGGCACCCCACGGTGCCGAAGTCGATCACGGCGATCTGCTCGCCGTCGAGCGCCTCCAGGACTTGCTCGATTCCGCCGCGCACGGCCTTGCCCGTCGGGCGGGTCACCAGGTCACCGTAGAGGTTCGAGACGGTGCGTTGCAGAATGGCCTTGAGGTCGATTCGCATCCCGGTCACTCGGGCTGTTGCGCTGGTATGATCATGAGCACCTGGCTGCCGGGGAACGCGGGCAGTCCGTCGGTGAGTGGATTGTCGTCGTCCCACGTCGGTACGATGGTGATGCGCGCCGAGCCGCTTCGCACGCTGAGCTTGCCGGACCATCGGTTCACGTACCGTGCGATCCCGCCCAAACCCTGCCCCCTTCCCGGATCCCGGAACCGGCTGGCCCCCTGGAACAGGGCCGCTTCCAGTGCCGTGGCGTCGCTCCAGCGGTCGCCGTACCGGCTCGCCTGCGTGGGCTCCAGCGAATGCCGAAAACCGACGCCCGCGTCCGCCACCGCAATCACCACCACCCGGCGCCCGAGCCGCCGTCGCCAATGGTAGGACTGCACGGCGACCCAGCCGGAGGTGCCGGCGTGCTCAACAATATTCTGACACGCCTCCGAAAGCGCCATAGCGAACCCCATCGTGGCGGTCGCCTCGAGGCCCAGCTCGCCGGACAGGATCGCCGCGGACCGCTCCTGAATCGTTTCGACCACGGCGTGGACATCATCGGTTCCGCGGACGGGCGTGATCTCCAGTAGCACGTCGGACGAGTGCGCCGGCCGGACGCGTGGGACCTTGCCGTGGATCTCGAACCAGTCGGCGGCCTGGTCGAAGAACCCAGCCCGTCCCCAGTAGTGGGCCACGTCGCGGTCGCCCGGAATGGTGAGGAGGGGGCGTTCCGGCCCCTGCTCGGTCGCCGCTTGGCCGGCCGCGAGCAGACCAACCAGCCCGTACGGCGAGGCCCACTGGGTCGCGTGGGCGTCGAACAGCAGCCGGCGATCGGCCGGATCGCCGACCGCCTTGGCGAGTTGGTCGAACGATCGGTCGTCGAGCTGGGCCGGTACTTCGACCACACGCGTCATTGCGGGACGATCTCTCCGCGCAGGTGGTAGTGAAGGTTCGTGGCGCCCCGATAGCCCACGTTTCGGGCGGCGGCG
>JBDGYO010000353.1:0-4077 GCA_039584015.1 Gemmatimonadota bacterium
TGGCCCCGTTCGCCAGGAAGCCCAGCAGCGGGAACAGCACCACCAACCACACCCAACCGACCGATGTCGGCATCATCCCCTCAGCAAGTTGATCTCGGTGATGTTGACCGTGTCCCTATGGCGGTAGATCGCCAGCATGATCGCGAGGCCCACCGTGGCCTCCGCCGCCGCCACCGCTATCACGAAGAACACGATCACCTGACCCTCATGGCCCAGCTGCTGTGCCAGCGCCACGAAGGTCAGATTCACGGCATTGAGCATCAGCTCGATGCACATGAAGATCACGATGGCATTGCGGCGGAACAGCACCCCGGCCACGCCGAGGCTGAACAGGATCGCCGACTCCGCAATCACGCCGACGGCCCCCTGCTCCTCGGTCAGCTCGAGCATCCCCCGGGCCGGGAGCAGCTCCTCGCTGGGGGTGATGCGCGTCAGCACCCACAACTCCACAGCCATCAGCAGGCCCACAGCCAACATCACCAAGCGGCCTGCCCAGCCCAGCATGTCGGTGGTCTGGCCCCGCAGATTGAGGAGCATGATCACGAACAGGAACAGCACCATGATGGCGCCGGCGTAGACCAGCACTTGCAGGGCCGCGAGGAAGTGGGCATCGAGCAGCACGAAGATGGCCGCCAACGCGAACAGCGTGTTGACCAGCCAGAGGGCGCTCGCCACCGGGCTCCGGCGTGTGATGCAGGTCGCCCCCGACAGAATGGCGACCGCCGCGAAGAACCAGAAGACGTAAGGAACTTGCGTCACGTTCATTCACCCTTGGGATCCGACGGATCCCAGAGCGAGGACACCGGATGCGTCTGGGCGCAGAGCCGCTCCAGGTCATACACGAAGCGCTCGCGCTCATACTCCGAGTTCTCGTAGTGCACGCCCACGTGGATCGCCTCCTCGGGGCAGACCTCCTGGCAGTACCCGCAGAACACGCAGCGGAACTCGTCGATCTCGTAGATCAGCGGGTATCGGTGTCCCTCCTCGTCCTCGCCCGGGACCAGCTTGATGCAGTTGGCAGGACAGATCTGGGGACACAGACCGCAGGCAACGCACTTGGCGCGTCCCTGCTCGTCGGTCAGCATCTGCCGCGCCAGCGCGGTGAGAGCTCCCAGGAATCGGTGGACTTCTGCTCCGGGTACTCCATCGTCCACTTGGGTGCGATCAGGTGGCGGAAGGTGAGCGCCATCCCCTTGAGCGCCGCCCGCAGGTAGCTCACCTGCCGGTCGGGCCGCTTCACCACCGTGACACCGATCGCCATTACGCGCCCCCCTCCCGCGGCAGCCGTTGACCGCCGATGAGGCGGTCACTATCGAGGATCCGGAACACGATGAACAGCGCCACCACGTTCACTCCGAACAGTGCCATTCCGTAGAGCGGCCCAAAAGCGAGTCCCAGCTCGTCCAGCACGAGGATCGCGGTCGCCATGTACATGATGTAGACCAGCACGATCGGCAGCAGCACTTTCCATCCTAGCGCCATCAGCTGGTCGTAGCGGAAGCGCGGCAAGGTCCAGCGCACCCAGATGTACCAGAAGACGAAGAAGAAGGTCTTCGCGACGAACATGACGAGGGTCGCGAGCGACTTGAGCACCGTGGGCGCACCCTCGTCCCAAGTCGTGAACGGGATGTCCCAGCCTCCGAAGAACAGCGTGGCGACCAGCCCGGACATCGTGATCAGCGCCCCGTACTCCGCCAGGAAGAACATGGCGAACCGCATCGAGCTGTATTCAGTGTGGTAGCCACCCACCAGCTCGCTCTCGGCCTCGGGAAGGTCGAACGGCAGCCGGTTCGTTTCCGCCAGCGCGGCGATCATGAACAGCACGAAGCCCAGGGTGAGCATGAGCACGAACCACAGGGTCTCCTGCTGCACCGCGACGACCCGAGTGAGCGTTACGTTCCCGACCAGCAAGAGCACCACGATGAGGCTCATTCCCAGCGCGATCTCGTAGCTGATCATCTGCGCCGAGGAGCGCAGCCCGCCGAGGAAGGCATACTTGTTGGCCTGCGACCAGCCTGCGATCACGATGCCGTACACCGCGAGGCTCGAGATGGCCAGGATGAACAGGAAGCCGACGGAGATGTCGGCCACGATCATCGGCATGGGCCCCTCGAACAGGAAGCGGCCCAGTAGCGGTAGCGTGAAATCGAACGACAGGGGGAACGGCGCCGCAAACGGGATCACCGCAAACAGGAGCAGCGACGGCACGAACGAGATGGCGGGCGCGAGCAGGAACAGCACCTTGTCGGCCTGCCCGGGGAGCGTCTCCTCTTTCACGAAGTTTTTGAGACCGTCCGCCATCGGCTGCAGCAGGCCGGCCGGTCCCACCCGATTGGGCCCCCGGCGGTTCTGAATCCAGCCCGCCACACGCCGCTCCAGCCAGGTCACGAACGCCACACCCAGCAGGAGCACGCCGAACGCCACCGCCAGCTTCACGAGCCCAACGAGGACGAACCCCTTCAGCTCTGGCGTCACCGCGACACCTCCACAGGACTCCCCTCCCCCAGCACCGCGCCCCGATAGCCGAGGCGGGTGTATGCCATCCCCTCGAAGACCGACTCGTTCGCCGCCAGCTGCTCGAACGCCTCGGCCGCGCTCCCCAGTGGCTCACCGCGATCGAGCTCGGCCAGCAGCTCACCCAGAATCCACCACGCCGGCCGGGCCATCCCCGGTGCGGCCTTGGCCTGGAAGTAGCGCTGTACCCGGCGGTCGCGATTGACGAAGGTGCCGTCCTCTTCGGCCACGTTGGTGGTGGGCAGCACGACGCGCGCGGCACGCGCGGCCTCCGGCAGCGCCGTGCCGAGGTAGATCACGTTGCCGGCGCGCCCGAGCACGTCGGCGCTCACCCCGTCGAGCGCCTCGTCCAGCACGATCACCAGCGACGCGTCGGCGATCGCCTGCACCGCGTCGTCGGATCCCTCCCGATAGCCCAGCAGCGTCGCCCCGGTCACGTTCGGCGCCCGCTCCTCGCGCAGCGCGAGGTTCGGCACCCCGGCCAGCGGCGTCTCGCCCGCCACGCGCTCGACGCGAAAGCCTCCCGTGGTCTCGAACCCGGCCAACACCCGTTGCAGCAGGAAGAGTGCCTCGTTCGACGCACCGGGCGACACCAGCGCCACGGCCTTGCCTCCGGCCCCCTTCACGATCTGGGCCGCACGCGCCAGGGCGTGATCCCAGTCCACGGCCACGTGCTCGCCGGTCTCCGCCACCAGCGGCGCCTCGATGCGGTCGCCCCGATTCATCCAGCGGTAGTCGGCCCGCCCGTGATCGCACAGGAAGTACTGGTTGACCTCCATGTTCGGCCGCGGCTTGAGCCGCACCACCGCGTTGTCGCGGGTCTCGATTTCCACGTTGCAGCCCTGCGAGCAACCAGTGCAGATCCCGGCGGTCTTGTCCAGCTCCCACGCCCGCGCCTTGTGAAGGAAATCCTTCGACAGCAGCGAGCCCACCGGACAGAGGTCCACCACGTTGCCGGCCCAGGGATGGTCGAGCTGGCGATCGGGGTGAATGCCGATGAAGGCACGGTCGCCCCGCTCGCTCACGTTGATGATCGGCTCATCGGCGACGTGATCCATGAACCGCACGCACCGCGTGCACAGGATGCAGCGGTTCGGCACGTAGAGGATGTCGCCGCCGAAGTCCTCCACCGGGTTGAACCGCTTGGCGTAGGTCGGCGTGTACCGGGTGCGAGCCTGCCCCTCCTGGAACACGTAGTCCTGGAGCTCACACTCGCCCGCCTGATCGCAGATGGGGCAGTCCAGCGGGTGGTTGATCAGCAGGAACTCGAGCACGCCCTCACGGGCCTTCTTCGCCTGCTCGGTGTAGACACGGACCGTCTGGCCCTCGGCGACCGGCGTGGCGCAGGAGATGGCCAGCTTCGGCATCCCCTCGACCTCGACGAGGCACATGCGGCACACGCCGGCAACAGGCAGGCCGGGATGATAGCAGTAATGCGGGATCAGCACACCCGCCTGCTTCGCCGCCTCGATGATCATCGTCCCCTTGGGAACGCTGACCTCGACGCCCTCGATCGTCAGAGTGACCAGTTCTCGTTCCGCCATCCGTCTCACACCGCGGCCA
>JBDGYO010000047.1:0-17321 GCA_039584015.1 Gemmatimonadota bacterium
CGCCGCGATCAGCGGGATGTTGAGATCGATGCCCCGGCTGAAGCGGGTGCGGACCTGGACGTCACGGGGGTGCACGGTCGCGTGACGCGGCACCAGCAGGACGTCATCGAAGGTCAGGGCATGCCCGGAACGCAATCGGCTCACCGCAACTCTCCCATATGCGCAAAGACCCGCCGCGTGCGAGACGCTCGGCGGGTCCAATTCGTTTCAGTTACCTGTTCCATGTAGAAAGTTACGCGCGCACGCGCGCGCAGGTCAAGCGTCGGTCGGCGGCGTTTCCTCTTCCTCCTCATCGTCCTTGGGCTTGGGCACCGGCGTCGCGAGCTCGTCGGCCACGACCCGGCCGGCGGCCGTCAATCCCTCGATGACACTGGCCGCGGCGTCCACCACCTGAGCGGTGCCCTTGGTGGCGACGTCGGCTAACCGGACGCTCCCGATCTTGTCCTCGATTCCCTCGGCGATGCGCTGCACGGTGGACGGGGCACGCCGACTCAGGTTATAGCGTGAATCCAGGAACTCCATGTAATCCAGGACCTGCCGACCCACCTCGTCGGAGAGATCGTCTAGCCTGCGAGTGATCTTCGTCTTCAGGTTCTCGTTCATGACTACAGCCTCATTCCCGCTTGACGGCCGAATCCACCAGGTCGAGGACCGGGTTGCCCAAGTATTGGGACCGGGCCGTACGCACCCTGCCGATGATCACGAGCTCGGTGAGCGGCTCCAGGCGCTCCATCTCGAGGAGCTGCTCGTCATCCAGTACGACGTACACGAAGCCTGCTTCGGGTAGGGGACCGCGCGCCAGCATGTAGCGCTGCCCTTCCGGAATCTCCCGGCGCAGCTCATCGGCACGTTGGATTGCGATGTACTCGACGGTCCACTGTACGAGCTTCCCTTCGAACTCCTGCGGCTGCGAGCGCACCTCGGCCCCGCTCACCCCCACGAGCACGCCGGGGGAGGACGGGCGCAGATCGCTCTCGCGAATCCACCCCTCCGCCTGGACCCGCACCCACTCGCCTGAGCGCGCGATGATCCGCACGGAGGCATCGGCTCCCAGCGAGCCCGTCGGCGCGCCGTCGGGTGTCCGGTGCAGCCCGGCCTCCGTCGCGGTGACCGCCCAGTCCAGCCCCACGGAGTCCCGATCCACGGGTGGAAGCGCGCTGGAGGCCGGCGGCGGCTGGCTGGAGGCCGCGGCCGGAGTCCCGGCCCGTGCCAGGGAGCCCCCCCACATCCATGCGCTGCGCCGCACACGAATCCATCCCGGTTGGCGCTGGACCTCGTCGAGAAGGCAGCCGGCAGAGAGACGCGCCACGACCCTCCCGTTCGGTGCCGCCCGCAGGTTCTCGCCATTGTTCGGCGTGACGCGCAGGTCATACCCCTGCGCTTCGCCCGAGCCGGTGGATCGTGCCCAGATCCACCCTTCGAGCGTGACGGCCACCCATTGGCCGCGCACGCTGTCCCCGGCCAGCTGCACACCGGCGTTCACGGTGGCCAGCAGCGCCGCCTGACCCGACGGTTCACGCCGGAAGTTCTCGGTCTGGATCACCCGGTAGTCCTGCTGCGCGCTGAGTGGCGCAACGGCAGCCCAGACCACGAGGAGGAACAGGACCCCGCAGGGTGGTAGCGCTCGGAGGAGGTGGCTAGATTGCCTCATTCTCGTAACCGAGAGGATTGTAGGGGATACCCAGGTTCCATGTCAATTTACTACCGGAGCAGCATGAAACACTTCATTGGGGCGGCGACGGTCGCCCTGCTCTTCCTCTGGCCCGCGACGGGGGCCGCCCAAGTCGGCCACGACCCGGACTCCTCTCCGTACCGGGACGTCTTCGGCAAGTTCATTCTCGGGGTCGAAGGAGGATACGCGACGGGCTCCGGCGGCAGTGCCGGCGTGGGGCCGGCCGAAGGCCCCTTTGGCGGTGCGCGGCTGGACATCCACCTGTCAGGGCCGGCCAACGTGGGCTTCGAAGCGCTCTACGCCAGTCTCGACCGGTTGATCATCGATCCCACCCTGCTGCCCGACGAACGGGAGCTGGGTACGGTGAAGCAGTCGATCATCTACCTGATGGGAGGCATCGGTCTGCACTTCACCGGACACAAGACGTGGCACGGCCTGGCCCCCTTCATTGGCGCGTCCCTGGGCCTGGCGTTCGGCGGCAACGTGCCCGAGGACTCCGTGATGGCCGGCTTCTCGTACGACACGAAGTTCGTGATCGCACCCTGGGCCGGTATTCGGTGGCACTTGGGGAACCGCCTCTCCCTGCGCATCGAGGCGCGGGACATGATCTGGCAGCTCAAGTACCCCGATGCGTTCTTTGAGGCACCCGCAACGGGCGTGCCGCCCGTGCTGAATCCCCTCACCCAGGGCGTGAGCGAGTGGACGCACAACTTCTGGTTCATCGGCGTACTGGGGTACACCATCTCCTAACTGCACTTGGACTTCTTCGCGGACGGCCTGCGGCGCGGTGTCGAGCTGATCCTGGGCGGTGACGCCGAAGTCTTCGACATCACCCTCCTCTCCATCAGGGTTGCGCTGATCTCGACCATCCTGGCCTGCGGCATCGGCGTGCCCGTGGGCTTCGTCGTGGGCACCACCCGGTTCTGGGGTCGGCGCGCCGCGATCACGGTACTCAACACCATGCTCGCGTTCCCCACGGTGGTGGTGGGTGTGCTCATCTGGGGGCTGCTGGCTCGCCGCGGTCCGTTCGGCGGTGCCGAGCTGTTGTACACGTGGTGGGCGATCGTCATCGCGGAAGTCGTGCTCGCGGTACCGATCGCCGCTGCGCTCACCGCGGCCGCCGTCCAGGGCATCGACCCGCGGGTGCGGCGCACGGCGCTCACGCTCGGCGCGAGCCCGTTGCGTGCCCACCTCTCGGTGGCGCGGGCGGCGCGCTTCGCCCTCTTCGCCGCCGTGGTCGTGGCGTTCGGCCGTGTCCTGGCAGAAGTCGGGGCGGCCATGATCGTGGGAGGCAACATCCGGCACTACAGTCGGACCCTCACGACGGCGGTCGCCCTGGCCACGTCGCAGGGGGATCTTGCCCTGGCCATGGCGCTGGGTCTGGTGCTGCTCGCGCTGGCGCTCACGGTCAACGTGCTGTTGCAGCTCTTCCAGGGGCGGGGCGATGCTTGAGGCACTGGGGATCGAGCACGCCTACGGGGGGCGCACGGTGCTGAGCATCGACGCGTTCGAGCTGGAACGCGGCACGGTCACCGCGCTGGTCGGTCCCAACGGCTCGGGCAAGAGCACGCTGCTCCGCCTTCTCGCTTTCCTGGAGCGGCCGCGCGCGGGCGCCATCCTGTTGGACGGAGGCCTCGTGGTGGGACGGCAGGATCGTCAGGCTGCCCGCCGTCGGGTCACCATGGTGGAGCAGCACCCCTACCTCTTTGCCGGCACCGTGCGGCGCAACGTGCTGTATGCCCTCGCGCTGCACGGCGTGCGGGGCGAGCCGGCGGCGCAGCGCGCGCAGGCCGCGCTCGAGCGGCTGCAGGTCTCGCACCTCGCCGAGCGGCCGGCGCGCGACCTGAGCGCGGGAGAGACCCAGCGCGTCGCCGTGGCCCGCGCACTCGCCCTCAAGCCGTCCGTGCTGCTGCTGGACGAGCCGGCCGGAGTCACCGACCGGGCCGCAACCGCACAACTCTACCAGGTGCTCGAGGAGGAGCGCGCGCAGGGAACCACCCTCTGTCTGGCGTCGCACCAGCTGGAGGATGCGTACCGCTGGTCGGATCGCCTGATTGCCCTGGCTGAGGGGAAAGCGAGTCGCGTCACACCCGAGAACCTCTTCCGCATCGACGTGCCCGATGGCAGCGGGACGAAGACGCTGCGCGTGGGACCACTCCAGGTGCAGGTCGTGACGGACAAGTCGGGTCCCTCGACCATCGCGATCCCGGCCGACGAGATCCTGGTGAGTCGCGAGCCGCTGCGTTCGAGCGCGCGCAACGAGTTTCGGGGCAAGGTCAAGCGGATCGGTGACGACGGGCGCGGGGGCGTCACGCTCATGGTGGATGTAGGCGTGGATTTGGCGGCGCGCATCACCCCGCTCGCGCTGGAGGAACTCGGCATCGGGCTCGGCTCGGAGGTCGTGCTCGCCGTCAAAGCGATGGCCGTGCGGGTCTTCTGATTCGACACTACATTCCCGGCATGTCTACCGTGCGTCTGACGCGTGTCGTCGTGTTCAGCGCCGCGCACCGTTACTTCCGACCCGACTGGTCCGCGGAGAAGAACGCCGAGGTGTTCGGCGACTGTGCCCATGAGCATGGCCACGGCCACCGCTACGAGTGTCACGTCACGGTGGCGGGTACCCTGGACGAGGCGACCGGCATGGTCGTGCGTTTGGATGAGCTCGACCGCGTACTGCGCGAAGAGATCCACGACCGATTCGATCACAAGCACATCAACTACGACGTCCCCGAGTTCGCGTTCGGGAAGCAGGTCCCCACGTGTGAAGCGCTCGCCGTGCACGTCTGGCAGCGCCTAGCGCCGCGCCTGCCCCACGGCGTGCAGCTGGAGCGCGTCCGCGTGCAGGAAGAGCCGGGGCTCTCCGCCGAGTACGACGGTGCGTAGTGCGGTGCTGGCCGGCGGCGCGGCGAGCCGGTTCGGTGGACGTGCCAAGGGACTCGAGCTGGTGGGCGGGGCACGCATCCTGGATCGTGTGGTGGATGCGGTGCGCGAGGCGACGGGAGACAACCCCCTGTTGGTCGCCAATGCCGCCGACGCCAAGGGGTGGTATCCCGGACTGGAGACCGTTTCCGACACACTGCCCAACTGCGGAAGCCTCGGCGGGATCTACACGGCGGTTACTGTCGCCGAGGGACCTGTCCTCGTTGTGGCGTGGGACATGCCGTTCGTATCGACCGACCTGCTCCGCGCCCTGGTCGACGGTGCCGAAGGATATGACGCGTTCCTCCCCGAGAGCGGCGGCCCGCTCGGCGTCGAGCCGCTCTGTGCTGTGTACGGCCCCGCCTGCGGCGAGCCGATCCGCGCGAGCATCGAGGGTGAGGATCTGCGGACCACGACCTTCCACAATGCGGTGCGCGCCGGCTCGCTGCCGCTCGACACGGTGACGGGATTCGGCAATCCCGACCTGCTGTTCTTCAACATCAACGAGCCGGACCACGTGCAGGTAGCGGAATCCATGTGGCGCAATCAGCAGACGTGATTGCCTCCGCTCGAACCCGTCTGACGCCGGCCGAAGCGTCACGCGCGACGCTGTCCGAGGTCGCACCAACGGCACCCGTGCATGTGCCGCTGGCCGACGCGCTCGGGCTGGTGCTCGCCGCGGACGTGACGAGCCCCATCGACATCCCGCCGTGGGACAACTCCGCGATGGACGGATACGCGGCGCGCACCGCCGACGTGCGGGAGGGCGCCGAGCTCAACGTCGTCGAGACGATCCCCGCAGGTGCTTCCCCGACGCGGACGCTCGGCACCGGGGAGTGCGCCCGCATCTTCACCGGCGCGCCGGTTCCCCAGGGCGCGGACTCCGTCATCCGCCAGGAGCACACGACGCGGCTCGACGAGAACCGCGTGCGCATCGACGACCCGCACGACGCCGGCCGCAACATCCGGCCGCGGGGCGAGGACATCATGAGTGGGCGCGTGACGCTCACGGCCGGGACCGAGCTGGGCCCGGCGCAGATCGCGATGCTCGCGTCGATCGCGATGGGCGAGGTCGAGGTACACCAACGCCCCACGATCGCCATTCTCTCGACGGGTGACGAGATCGCCGACGTGAGCGAGCGCGAGGCCATCCTGAGCGGCCGGAAGATCGCCTCGTCCAATACCTACGGCATGGCGGCCGCCGCGATCGCGGCGGGCGCCGACGCGCTCGATCTCGGCATCGCGCGGGACGACCCCGACGAGATTCGCGGCCGGCTGGAGGCCGCGGCGGTGGCCGACCTGCTCGTCACGTCGGGCGGGATGAGCGTGGGCGAGCACGACTATCTCCGCACGATCCTGGAGGAGACAGGTGGCGCGATGCGTTTCTGGCGGCTGCGCTCGAGGCCGGGAGCGCCGGTGGGCTTCGGCGTGCTGGACGGCCTCCCCTGGCTCGGGCTTCCCGGCAACCCCGTGAGCACTATGGTCACGTTCGAGCTCTTCGGGCGGCCGGCGATCCGCAAGCTCATGGGACATCGCAAGGCGTTTCGGCGCACCGTCCCGGTCGTGCTCGGCGAGGCCATCGAGACCACCGCGCGGCTCACCCATTTCCTGCGAGTCAGCCTGGAACACGAGGGCGATACGCTCGTCGCACGGCTCACCGGCCCCCAGGGCTCGGGGATCCTGTCATCGGTGGCCCACGCCGACGCGTTGCTGATCGTGCCGGAGGAGGTAGACGGGGCCGGAGCGGGTGAGACCCTGCGGGCGATGCTGCTCCACGAGGCCGTACACGTGGAGGTCGCACCGTTCTGACGTCGATCTCTCGGACGGTGCCGTGACCTGCCCAAAAGCCGAGTAGCTAAGTCGCCTATTACCCCAGCGACAGCTGCGAAACTCTAGCCCCCCCATCGCTGTATAAGCAGTGCGAACGCCCGGCGCCCTCCAGGCACTCGGGCCATTGCCCTCGTACTTCACGTCGATCGACATGACTGCGCAGAGAATCCACCACGTCTCGCGACGCGACTTCGTCAAGACCGGCCTGACCGTGCTGGCCGCGCCCGTGCTCACGGGCTGCGGCTTCGGCTTCACGGATCCCGAACCGGGTGACAACACTCCGACCAGCCCACGACTCTCGGCCCGGCCAGGGACGCCGACCGAGACGCCGACGACGGGACTCAGCTCGCTGGGGCTTGCGAGCGGTCGAGATGGGGTGCTGTACGTGCCGGCCAGCTACGCTCCCGATACGCCGGTCCCGCTCTTCGTGGGTCTCCACGGCGCCGGTGGAGAGGGAAGCAACTGGGAGAGCTACTACGCACGCGCGGAAGCCCGAGGCATAGTCTTCCTGGCCCCCGATTCGCGTGACTACACGTGGGATCTCATCCTCGGCCGTTACGGGGCCGACGTCGGGTTCCTGGATGGGGTGCTGCAGTACACGTTCGAACGCTGCAACATCGACCCTGCCAGGATCGCCCTCGCCGGATTCTCGGACGGTGCGACATACTCGCTCTCCCTGGGGTCCTC
The DNA here is from genome assembly GCA_039584015.1 of Gemmatimonadota bacterium. GTDB lineage: Bacteria > Gemmatimonadota > Gemmatimonadetes > Gemmatimonadales > GWC2-71-9 > WVYX01. Next base: position 7,109 of record JBDGYO010000047.1, read on the forward strand.
CAACGGAGACCTGTTCAGCCACCTGGTCGCGTACTCGCCGGGGTACTGGGGAACCACCGAGCGGGTGGGGCTGCCGCCGGTCTACATCTCGCATGGTACGGAGGACCAGGTCCTCCCTGTGGCCTTGAGCCGCAACAACATCGTGCCGAGCATGCAGGCTGCCGGCTACGATGTGACATACGAGGAGTTCCAGGGGGCGCACGAGGTCCCCGCGGCCATCTCCGAATCGGCGCTGGATTGGTTTCTGGCGTGAGCTGAACGCGGCGGGGGTGGTGCCGCGCCTACATCCGCTTGTACTGCGGCCCCGCTCCTCCCTCGCGCGGCGTCCACCGCGGTCCCACCACGTCGGTCGCCTTGCAGTCCACACAGTTGGGGGCGTTCACCACCAACTTGCCGTCCGCCGTCTCGTACACGCTGGCCGGGCACATCCTGGCATAGAACGTCGCCAGCTCGGGCGGGACATCCTCGCCGATCACGAGGTGGGTGGGGATCGTATCGCGTGTTGCGTTGCCCGACTTGAACACGGCGTCCACCTTGCTGAAGGTGAGCGTGTTGTCGGGCACGAGCGGCTCACCGGCTCCAGAGCCACGCGGCGCCGCGGCATCCCGCTCCATGGCGATCCGCCTGCCGAACAGCTTCCCCCCGGTGAGGGACATGAGCGCCGCCTTGGCTCCACCCCTGTAGAACCCGTCCTTGAAGGCGAGCCGCATGTTGCGGGTGCGGTACAGATCGTCGCGCACATAGGAGGCGCGCAACGCCCGATCGTACGCGCCAAGCGCGCTCCCCGAGGTGTCGTCGGCCTTGAGTCCCGCGAAGATCGCCTCGGCGGCGTAGATCCCCGACTGCATCGCGTAGTGGATCCCCTTGAGCGAGGGAACATCCACCAGGCCCGCCGAGTCGCCGAGGACCACCACACCGTCCCCGGACAGCCGCTCGGGCAGCGCGTAGTAGCCGCCCTCGGGAATGGTCTTGGCGCCCCACTCCACCATCTCGCCACCCTCCAAGTGAGGCCGGAAGAGCGGGTGCAGCTTCAAGCGCTGCAGCAGGTCGTGCACGTCCAGCTCGACATAGGGGTAATCCAGCCCCACGACCAACCCGAGCGCGGCCACCGTGGGCTCCAGCGGATACATGAAGCTGCCACCGAAGGCGTCGTTCGGCAGCGGCCACCCCATGGTGTGGATCACCCGGTCGAGCGGTTGCTCGAGCTCCCACAGCTCCTTCACGCCGAGCGCGAAGATCTGGGGATTCTCGGAGCCGATCCCCTGCCACTCCTGGTATGCCTGCGACAGCATGCCGCGCGTGCCCTCGGCTAGCGCTGTCACCCTGGACACGATGTCGGCCGGGGGCATGTAACTGGACATCTCGTTGCCGTCGCGATCGAGCCCGGTCGCGACGGTGCGCACGCCGGTGACACGGCTCCCCTCAGTCAGAAGCGCGCCTGCCGGGAAACCGGGGAGCACGTCCACCCCCAGCTCCTGCGCCTTCTCCCCGAGCCACCGCACGATCTCGCAGATGGAAGCCACGTAGTTGCCGTGATTGCGCATGGTCGGAGGCGGGGGCAGCCGCTTCGCAGACTTCTCCGAGAGCCAGTAGATCGATTCCTTCTCCACCAGCGTCCCGAAGGGGAAGTCGGCATCGCCCAGTTCCGGGAAGAGCGCGCGGAAGGCGCGCGGATTGACAACGGCACCCGACAGGGAATGCTCCCCCAGCGACGCGGCCTTGTCCAACACACCGACGCTGACCTCGCCGATCCCGTCGCCCGCTTCGTTGTCTTGCCGGACCAATTGAGCGAGCCGGATCGCGCCGGCCAGGCCGGCGGGGCCCGCACCGACGAAGACCACATCCATATCGATGCGGTCCGCACCGGGGGGCTCGGTGAGAACGAGCTGTTCGCGGGGGAGGTCGGGCTGGTGATCCGCGGGAATGAGCGATCCCGCCATGGGCTCAGCCCTCCTTGGCCTGGTTGATCTCCTCGGTGAGTCGCGGGACGATCTCGAAGAGGTCTCCCACGACCCCATAGTCGGCCACCTTGAAGATCGGCGCGTCGGGGTCCTTGTTGATCGCCACGATGGTCTTCGCGGTTCGGATACCCGCCAGGTGCTGAATGGCCCCGGAGATCCCGATGGCGAAGTAGAGGTTGGGGCTCACCACCTTGCCGGTCTGCCCCACCTGCTCCGCATGCGACCGCCAGCCGGCGTCCACCACCGCCCGGGACGCACCCACCGCGCCGCCCACGGCTTCGGCAAGATCCTCGATGAGCTTGAAGCTCTCCGCATCCTTGAGCCCGCGGCCGCCGGCCACCACCACCGACGCCTCGGCCACGTCCTGCGCCACGCGCTCGGGCTGCTTGATCTCCAGCGTCTTCGCGGTCGCGGCCTTGTCGCTGCCCGCCGCGGCCGCCTGCTCCACCGCCGCGTCGCGCTTGGCCTCGGCCGGCATCACCGCATTGGGCCTGAGTGATACCACACAGGGTTGGGCGGTGACCTTGAGTGTGTAGTCGGCCTTCCCCGCATACACCGGGCGCGTCACCACGATGCCGCCGTCGTGCGTCACGCTCGTCACGTCGGAGGCGAGTGGGCACGCTAGCTTCGCGGCAATCCGCGGCGCCAGGTCCTTGCCGAGCGCCGTCGCCGGCACGATCACCGCGGCGTAGTCGCCTGCCTCCACCTGCCCGGCCGCGATGTGTGCGTAGTGGTCGGCCTGGTACAGGATCAGTGCATCGTCGGCGGCGACGAAGGCCTTGTCCGCGCCGTACGTGCCCACGTCGCCGGTGTCCATGCCGGCGGGTCCCATGATCAGCGCGTGCGCCTCGCCACCAATCGCATCGGCCAGCACCCTGGCCGCGGTGAGCGCCTCATGCGAGACGCGCTTCAACACGCCGTCACGCTGCTCGAGCACCGCGATCACGCCGGCCATCAGAGCACCTTCGCTTCGTTGCGGAGCGCGTCGACCAACGCGGGAACCGCGTCCGGGCCCTCGCCCAAGATCCGTCCCGCCTTCCGCTCCGCGGGAGGAGTGAGGTTCACCACCTCGATGCCTCCGGCCTCGAGCGCCGCGTCTTTCGTCTCCAGCGGCTTCTTCTTGGCCATCATGATGCCCCGCAGCGCGGGGTAGCGCGGCTCGTTGAGCCCTTTGTCGGCGGTGATCACCGCCGGGAGGGCGAACTCCACGACCTCGACCCCGCCCTCGACCTCCCGCTCGGCTTTGCCCGCACCGTCCGCGATCTCCAGGTGCGTCGCCGCGGACACGCACGGAAGCCCGAGCAGCTCTGCCACCATCGGCCCTACGGCGTGGCTGGAGTCATCGGCCGCCACCTTCCCGAACAGCACGAGATCATGGCCGCCCTCCTTCAACTCGGCCGCCAGTGCCTTGGCAACGGGCAGCGGGTCGAGTCCGACCGCGTCGGCCTTGAGCAGCACTCCCGAGTCGGCTCCCATGGCCAGCGCGGTGCGAATGGTCTCTTGTGCGGCCTCGGGTCCGACGCAGACGATCACCACCTCGCCGGCGCCAGCCGCTTCCTTCAGCTTGAGCGCTTCCTCGACCGCGTATTCATCGTAGGGATTGAGGACGAACTTGACGCCGCTCTCGTCGATAGCCTTGCCGTCGGAGCCGACCTTGATGCGGGCCTCCGAATCGGGAACCCGCTTGATACACACGGCGATCTTCACGTGAGCCTCGTTGATCTCTTCAGGTTGGACAGCGCCGTGAAACTACTCCGGGTGCAGGGGCGCCGCAACGCTACCGCAGCGGCGTCACTGCGCTTCAACGCAAGCGTTTAGTCCTCGTCGCTGAAACCAGTCGTTGAGTGTGCTCCGTCGCAGAACGGCTTGGTGCGGGAGTTGCCACAGCGGCAGAGCGCGAAGTTCTCCGCATTCTTGGGCTCGATGGGATTGCCCTCGTGGTCGGTGATCTCGCTGCCGCCGGTCACCAGGTAGGGGCCGTTCTTGCGCACCTTGATGGTCGCCATCGTGCAGTTCCTTTCGGACGTACGTCCAGTCAGTTCCCGCGGAGCAGCTTCAGCAACCGCTGCAGCGTGTAGGTGTTGATCACGTCGTCCTTGCCCAGCCACGCGCGTCGGGCCTGATCGATGCCGTACTTCATCAGGTCCAGGTCGCGCACCCGGTGTGCGTCCGTCCCGAGGGAGACCTTGAGCCCTAGCTCCCGCGCGCGTATCAGATGGGTGTCCTTCAAATCCAACCGTTCGGGGTGGGTGTTGAGTTCCACGATGACGTTGTGCTCGGCGCAGCACGCCAGCACCTCGTCCACGTCGAACTCCATCGGGTCGCGGCGGTTGATCAGGCGGCCGGTGGGGTGCGCCAGAACGTGCACCGCCGGATGTGCCACCGCCCGCAGGATGCGCTCGGTCTGCTCGGCAGCCGGCAGGTCCAATCGGGAGTGGACCGACACCAGCACGACGTCCAGCTGCTCCAGCATCTCGTCCTCGAGATCGAGACTCCCATCGGCCAGGATGTCCACCTCCATCCCGCGGAGAATCCGGATCTCCTTCCGCCGGCCGGCGATCTCCTCGATCTCCTCCAACTGCTCGCGTAGCCTGGCCGCGTCGAGCCCGCCAGTCATGGCCAGGGCCTTGCTGTGGTCGGTGAGGGCGAAGTACTCGTAGCCTCGCTCCAGGCAACCGTCGAGCATCTCCTCGATCGAGTTCTTGCCGTCGGACCAGGTGGAATGCATCTGGAGGTCGCCCCGCACGTCGTCGAGCGCGAGCAACTCGGGAAGATTCCCAGCGTCGGCTGCCTCGATCTCCCCCCGATCCTCCCGCAGCTCCGGCGCGAGCCATGGAAGTCCCACGGCGGCGTAGACATCCGCCTCGTCCTTCCCCGCCACGAGCTCGCCCGATCCGGGCTCGGCGACCTCCTCGCTCCCCGGCGGCACCCGCACCACCCCGTACTCCGAAATGCTCAGTCCCTGCGCTACCGCCCGCTTGCGCAGCTTCACGTTGTGCTCCTTGGAGCCCGTGAAGTACTGCAGCGCGGCACCGTAACTCTCGGGAGGAAGCAGACGCAGGTCGACCTGGAGGCCTGACCATTACCTCGGCCGTCTCCCGCGCGATCACCAGAATGTCGATGTCGCCGACCGTCTCCCGGCGGCGGCGGTAACTGCCGGCCACCTCGATCCGCTCCACCGCAGCGAGCCCCCGCAGGTGCTCGAGCAGAGGCTCCACGACCTGCTCAGCGTCGGCGAGCCGGAAGCGACCGGTGCGCTTGCGGTAGGCCGCGATGGCCGAGAGGATCCTCTGCTGGCTCTTCTCCCCGAACCCCGCGAGTTGCGCGATGTCACCCTGCTGCGCCACGCGCTCCAGGTCGTCGAGCGTCTCCACGCCGAGCTCGCCCCACAGCTTCTTCGCCTTCTTGGCGCCCACACCGGGCAGGCGGGTCAGCTCGATGAGCGTGAGGGGGATCTCCTCGGCCAGCTCGTCGAGCAGCGACAACCTGCCAGCCGTGACCAGCTCGGTGATGTGACTCGACATGTCCTTGCCGACCGCGGGGAGCTCGGTGAGGTCGGCTTCATCGTCCACCATCTTGCGGAGTGGCGTGGTGTGCGATTCGATGGTGCGGGCCGCATTCTGATAGGCGCGGATGCGGAAGGGATTGGCGCCTTTGATCTCCAGCAGTACGGCAACGTCCTGCAGGACGCGTGCGATCTCGAGGTTCTCCACCTAGACGTCGCCGCCCTTGGAGCGCACGAACTCTACGAACTCCTCCTCGGTGAGCGTCTGCACCCCGAGGCGCTGCGCGTCGCCGAACTTGGAGCCTGGGTTCTCGCCTACGACCACGAAGGTGGTTTCCTTGCTCACCGACGAGGTCACCCGCCCGCCGAGTGACTCGACTAGCTGCTTGGCGTCGCGTCGGGACAGCTGCGTCAACCCACCGGTGAACACCACCTTGAGCCCCGCGAGCTGCGCGGCGGTGGCGCCCGTCGGCTCCACCAACGCCACCTTCGCGAGGAGGGTGTCCAGCATCTCGCGGTTCCGCTCGTCGCGGAAGAAATCCCCGATCTGCTCCGCCATCTTCGGGCCCACGCCCGGGACCGTCTCGAGGTCCTCTCCGGAAGCGCGGCGCAGCGCGTCGAGCGAGCGGAAGTGCCGCGCCAAGTCCTTGGCCACCGCAACGCCCACCTCCGGAATTCCCAGACCGATCAGGAAACGGTGCAGTTCCGCACGTGACGCCTTGGCGAGTCCGTCCACCAGATTCTCTGCCGACTTCTCCGCGAACCCCTCGAGGGTCACGAGTCGTTCGGAGGTGAGATCGAACAGATCGGGCAGTTGCCGTACGAGGCCTTCGGTCACCAGCAGCTTGGCCGTTTCGTCACCCAATCCCTCGATGTCCAGCGCGTCGCGCGACGCGAAGTGTTGGATTCTCCCGGCCAGCTGCGCCGCACACTCGAAGCTGTTGGGGCAGATCGTAAACGGCCCCCGCTCGAGCAGCGGCGTGCCGCACGATGGACACTTACCGGGCATGCGGTACTTGGCGGCGCGCTTGCGCCCCGGCTCGGCCACGCGCTCGAGCACTTGCGGGATCACGTCGCCGGCGCGTTGCACCCGCACGCGGTCGCCCTCGCGGATGTCCTTGCGCGCCACCTCGTCTCGGTTGTGCAGGCTGGCGCGACTCACCGTCACGCCACCCAACTCCACCGGACGGAGCATCGCGATCGGCGTGACCGCTCCGGTACGTCCAACGCTAGGCACGATCGCGAGCACCCGGGTCACTTCCTTGCGCGGCGGGAACTTGAATGCATACGCCCAGCGCGGGTGGTGCGATGTGGCTCCGACCTCGTCGCGCACCGCCAGGTCGTCGAGCTTGATCACGACGCCGTCGATCTCGTAGGCCAGGTCGTCTCGTTGCTCCTGCAGCTCCCCGTGGTAGGCCACGATCTCCTCGACCGAGTCGACCCGCCGCGCCAACTCGTTCACGGGGAAGCCCCACTCGCGCAGCGCCGCCAACGCCTTCCACTGCGTCGCCACGTCCACGCCTTCGGCAGTCAGGATGTCGTACACGTATAGATCGAGCGGGCGCTGTGCGGTGATCTGGGGATCGAGCTGCCGCAGAGATCCAGCCGCGGCGTTGCGGGGATTGGCGAACGGCTCCCTGCCCTCAGCCAGCAGACGCTCGTTCAGCTTCTCGAACGCCCCCACCCGCATGATCACCTCGCCCCGCACGGCAAGCAGCGCAGGCGCGGTCCGCCCCTTGTCCCGCAACCGCAACGGGGCGGTTCGAATGGTGCGAACGTTCTCGGTGATTCCCTCGCCACGCTGTCCGTCGCCGCGCGTCGAGACACGCACCAGCACACCCTGCTCGTACACCAACTCCACCGAAGCGCCGTCGAGCTTGGGATCGACCACGTAGGCGACATCCCCGCCCACCGCCTTGCGCAGCCGCTCGTCGAAGCGCTCGAGCGGTGCCCTTTCCTGGCTGGAATCCAGGCTCAGCATCGGAGCGGTGTGTTGGACCGTGGGGAACTTGTCGAGCGCCGTACCGGCCACGCGCTGCGTGGGGGAATCGGGCGTCAAGAGGTCTGGGAACCGGTCTTCCAACTGCTTGAGCTCCCGGAACAGGGCGTCGTACGCCTCGTCCGAGATCTCCGGCCCGTCCTTGACGTAGTACAGGTAGTCGTGGTGCCGGATCTGGGTGTGAAGCTCGCGAACGCGCTTCTCGGCCTGGGTGCGCTTCCGAGCAGTAACAAGAGGGTGGCGGCCCCGAGCACGGCGCTCCCCAGGAAGGCCCCGTTGAGCCCTCGCAGGGTGAACGCCGCCCCTGCCACCAGCGGCCCCAGCGTCTGGCCCAGGCGCAGCAGCATGCCGTTCACCGACATGAAGGCGGCCCGCGACTCGGCCGGTGGGTAGCCGGCAACGATGGTCAGAATCGAAGGGATGTTGATCCCATTGGCGGCGCCGAACACCAGGATGAGCACGAGCAGGCCCCAGATCGACGTAGCGAACGGGATGGCGGCGAACGTCGCCACGTACAGCAGGAACCCGAACTTGATGAGCCGCCCCTCTCCATACGCCCGCGCCAGCCGCCCCAGGTAGAACGCCGCGATTGCCGTGGCGACCGACGTTGTCGCCATGACCAGGCCGATCCACAGCGAGGCGAAGCCGAACGACCCCTCGAGCAGGAACGGCAGATACGAGAGGTATGCGCCGTAGATCAGGATGAACGTCACCACCCCCGCAGCGAACAATGCGAGCAGCTGGCGGTTGCGCATGATGCGGAACGTGGAGCGGAGATACTCACCGAGACTCGCCCGCACCGTCGGCTCCGGGCTCTGCAGCACGAGCAGCACGAACAGCCCCACAGGCACCGCGAGGATCGGCAGGAAGAACGGGACGTACCAGCCGATCATCGCCAGGGCGCCACCGATGGCCGGATACACCGCCGTCCCCACGCTGAGCACCGAGGCGTTGTACCCGAACGCGGTCGTGCGGCGCGCGCCCTGGTACAGATCACCGATGATCGTGACGTTCATCGATCCTAGCGCGGCCCCCCCAAACCCCTGCAGCAGGCGCAGCGCCACGAGCAGCTCGAAGCTGCGTGCGAAGCCACAGGCGAAGCCGGCGACGCCGAACAGGAAGAGCGACGGCACCAGAATGCGCTTGCGGCCGTAGCGATCGGCCAGCACGCCCAGGAACGGGGTCAGGATGGCACCGGGAAGGGTGAAGACGGAGATCAACAGCCCCACCGATTGCGGGGTGACGTCCAGCTGCTCCGAGATCTGTGGAAAGGCGGGCGTCACGCTGGCCACGCCCAACATGGCCATCAGCGTCACGCCGAACACGACGTGAAGGTTGGGGTCCCGAAGAAGTGGCGGCCTGGACGCGTCCGTCACGAGCCTGGGGCTGTTACCCCGAGAACGCGCTCAGCCCGGTGACGGCCTCGCCGAGGATGAGCGTGTGAACGTCGTGCGTGCCTTCGTACGTGTACACGCTCTCGAGGTTGGCGAGGTGCCGCATCGCCTGGTACTCGGCGAGGATGCCGCTGGCTCCCAGCAGGCGGCGCGTCTCGCGTGCGCATTCGCAGGCCATGTCCACGTTGTTCCGCTTGGCGAGCGAGACCTGTTGCGGCGTGGCCTCGTCCCGATCCTTGAGCCGCCCGAGCTGCGCGCACAGCAACTGAGCCTTGGTGATTTCGGTGAGCATGTCGGCAATACGCTGCTGCTGGATCTGGAACCCGCCGATGGGGCGGTCGAACATCACCCGCTCCTTGGCATAGCTCACGGCCTCATCGAAACACGCCATGGCGGCGCCAATCCCGCCCCACGCGATCCCGTACCGCGCCTGCGTGAGGCACATCAGCGGGCATTTGAGGCCCTTGTCGCTGTTGGGCAGGAGGGCGTCCTTCGGCACGCGCACGTCTTCCAGTACGAGCTCGCTCGTGTCGCTTGCCAGCAGCGAGAGTTTCCCCTCCTGGTCCTTGGCTGTGAACCCCTTGGCATCGGTGGGCACGATGAAGCCACGAATGGAGCGCACGTCGTCCAGCTCGCCCGTCTTGGCCCAGATGATCGCCATGTGAGCCATGGACCCGCTGGTGATCCACATCTTGGCGCCGTTCAGCACCCAGTGGTCACCGTCCTCGCGGGCCGTGGTGATCAGCCCTCCGGGGTTGGAACCGTAGTCTGGCTCCGTGAGCCCGAAGCATCCGATGACCTCGCCGGTCGCGAGCTTGGGCAGCCACTCCTTGCGCTGCTCCTCGCTCCCGAAGGTGAAGATGGGGTACATCACCAGGGCGCCCTGCACCGAAGCAAATGAGCGCAGCCCCGAGTCGCCGCGCTCCAGCTCCTGCATGATGAGCCCGTAGGCCACGTTGTTGAGCTCCGCACACCCGTACTTGGCGGGGAGGTTGGCACCGTACATCCCCAGCTCGCCCATCTGCGGAATGAGCTCCTCGGGGAAGGTTCGCTGCAAGTAGTGCTCCCGGATAATCGGCATCACCGCGTCATCCACCCAGCGGCGCACGGTGTCGCGTACCGCGCGCTCCTCCTCAGTGAACAGCGAGTCAACGTCGTAGAAGTCCACGCCCTGGAACGTCATGCTGCCCCCTCTCCCTCGTGATCTCCGCCCACGTATCGCGGTCTCACGTCAACGGCGCGGCTCGCCACCGGGGCGATCCCCACCTCTCGCGCCTTGCGGCGAAATGCGGGACCGTGATCGGCTTCCTGTCCCGACTCGGCCTGCCACTGGTGCACCATCTCGTGCAACAGC
>JBDGYO010000354.1:0-3109 GCA_039584015.1 Gemmatimonadota bacterium
CCTCGGCGCGTACCTCACCCGACATCACTCGGGACGGGCCTGCTCGGACTGTCACGCAGTGCACGGGAGCACACAAGCCGCATTGCTGGTCGGACGGGGTCCCGAGGAGACGTGTGGGCGTTGCCACGGGGGCCTGGGTGTGCCACCCAGCGAGGGGCGCCCCGGTTTCCGTGCGGCTCCCAGCGGCCCACGACTCCCACTCTCCGGCGATCACCAACTGGGCGCCGACTGCGTCAGCTGTCACGCGATGCACGCGCGCTGAGCAAACGCGTCTAGAACCGCCCTCCATCCCCGTGGCGGTGGCAGGCGTAGCAGTCGTCCTTCGTCACCATGGCGGTTCGGTTGTGGCAGGTGTTGCACCACGTTCCAGCATCGCTCACGGGATCGGCGCTGCTCGCATTGGTGACCACGCCGTAGTCGAACGTCTGTAGCCAGTTGTTCCCCTGCTTCGCATAGTAACCGTCCAGCGCCACGCCCGTCCTGCTCTTGACCGTGTCCACCAGCATGAAGTGCGACGTCGTATCGAGACTGGCGTCCACGTTCGGATGTGCGACGTGGCAGGCCGAGCACGTCAGGATGGATCCCGGCCCCCAGCCGTCGTCACCCTCCAGGTCGAGTCCGTTGGCCGCCTGGCTCCGGCCGCCCATGCCGTCATTGGCCCACGTACTCTGGATGTTGACGATCGTCGGGCTCGCGTGGTCCTGAACGCCCGGCGTGAACGTGCCGTCGTGACAGTCGAGGCAGAACTCGCTCAGCGTGTCGGCATAGCTCGTGTAGGCGTAGTAGTACGAATCGGTCCCCACGACGTGACCGTCGGCCACCGTCGGATCCGGATCCAGAATGAACGGCATCGCACTCGTGGCCCTGTGTGGATCATGGCAGTCGACACACTCGATCTTGGCACCGCTGCGTACCTGGGCCGCCTGCTGGACGTCGTGCCGGTCGTTGAGATTCGGATTACTGTTGAGGCCCGTGGCTTGCTGCACCCAGTTGATCGCCCGGCTGAAGGCAGAGTTCAAGTCGATGCTCGACGGACCGCTGCTGTCATGGCAGTTGAGGCAGAACCCCTCCTCCTGCTCAGCGTTGGCGGGAGCCGTGGCCGGCACGCCGGCCGGCGCGAGCAGCTTGAGCTTCTCCGACCCGTGGCCGCTGGCGTGACAGCCGAAGTCACCGTCGCCGTAGCAGGAGACTGGGGGTGACGAGGAGTTGTGCGACGCGAGCGCCCATGCGGCGGCGTCTACCGCCGGTACGGTGGTGCCGTCCGTGAACGGCGTCGTATCGCCGTTCGCACCATCGGCGTCGTGGCAAGTCAGACAGAAGCTGTTGAGCGAGACCGCCTCGGCCGCGGAGGCATTCGGGTCGCCCGTCAGCACGATCGCGGCCGCGGTATTGCCGGGGTCGTCCACGTTCCACAGGCGCACGTTCCCTTGCTGGTGCTCACTCTGGTCATGACAGACGACGCAGTCCAACGTATCGGCTGGCGTCGCTGCATGGTGACTGACCCGGTCGAACTCCGCCACGATCGCCCGGCGGCTACCCTGGCCGGACGCGTGACAGTCGGTGCATGCGCCTCCGGCAGGTGCGAAACCGGACGCATGGGTGTGACACGCGGGGCAGTCCTTCTGGTTGTTGTGAGCAGGCATCCCGCCGGCCTGCCTGTGGTAGTCCGTCGCCGTATGGCAGACCTCGCAGATGCCGTCGTAGGTCGCGTCGCCGTCGGCGAAGTCGGTCGTATCCAGGAACACCACCGCGCTCGCGCCGCTGGTATAGCGGTTGTCGAGCGTGACGGGGATCAGCGCCAGGTTGCTCCCCGTTTCCCCTTCGTGGTCGTGGCAATCCCGGCAGCTCGTCGTGTCCGGTGACGTGTGCTTGCCACCGGCGTGCACCGCCACGCCCTTCGGCACCGTCTCGCCGTTGTAGGTGGCCGGAGCACCGTCGGCGTGACACGACATGCAGAGGTCTTCCGCCCGTACGTAGTCCGTGAGCTGCGCCTCGGCGGCACCATGCAGGTTGTGGCAGTAATCGCAGGTGTCGTGCTTCCGTTGAGCGAACGCCGTCCCGGCATTCAACCCGAGGAGGCTCGCTGCGGGGGTTCCGAGCGTGAGCGCGGTCAGGACGATCACGGTGACCCGCGCTGCCGTGAAGCGCCCGCCGCTCATGGAACCCGCTCGATGGAGGCGGTCCCGTTACTCGCGACGATGAGTTGACCGTCCTTGCCCAGCACCACGTCGAGGGGCATGCGTAGCGTGCCCCCGTCGGACACATGGGCTCCGACGTCGGGCAGCGCCTGGCCGGTCGCGCGGTCGAACACGAGAACCCGTCCCAACAGGGCGTCGGCCAAGTAGATCCTGCTTTCGTGGTCTACGGCGATGCCTTGCGGCCGGGAGAAGCCGTCCGAGCACCCGAGCATGCCGCAGTCTCCGTCACCCGAGATCTCCGCAAGGAAGTTGCCGTCGTAGTCGAAGATCTTGACGGCCGCCGCGATACCTGGCTCGCCGTAGTCGCTGACGAGCACTTCCCGGCGATTCTCGTCCACCGCGATACCGGTCGGCGCGCGCAGGCCCTCCTGGCCCGGACCCGGACCAACGAGCGTACCCTGTAACTCCCCGTCGAGATCGAACACCTTGACCTCGCGCGTCGCACCTGCGACGACGAATACCAGGCCCGCCCGATGATCGATCGCGAGATCGCTGGGATACGGCACGACCCCAGATCCGAAGGAGTATTGCCACGTCCCGCCGGGACCGAACACGTCCACGGTGCCCGCGTCGGCGTTGCCCACGAACACCCGGCCGCCCCACAAGCCCACGCCGAGGGGCTTGCCATCGATCAGAAGTGCCTGATCGGGCTGGAGGGTGGTCCCGCTGACTCGCAGCACTACCTGAGACCGCGAGTCCGATACGAGCAACCCGCCACTCGGGGTTACGGCCATCCGAACGGGAGATTGCAGCTGCAGGAGTGAGGGATCGAAGGGCCGCGAGAAGTTGGGCTCCACCGGGTCTTCCGGTCCGGCCAGTGGCTCGTCCTCGCGGCCTACGGGTGGACGGTCGGCGCACGCCGCGGCAAGCAGGGCTCCGCCCAGCACGGCGAGTGTCACCGCGAAGCGCCG
>JBDGYO010000355.1:0-4062 GCA_039584015.1 Gemmatimonadota bacterium
GAGGCGTTGCTGCGCGCGTACGGCGAGGCACCCGAGGTGGCGCGCGCGATCGTCGCCCGGCTCGACGTCGAGCGCCGGCCGGACGAAACGGTGCGGCTGCGGGTCCACGCCCCCAGTGCCAGCCGGGTCGAGATCATGGGGGACTTCACCGACTGGGTGCCGCTGCCCCTCGAGCGAACCGAAGGGGAGACCTTCGAGATCACGCTGCCGATCCCGGCGGGGGTGCATCGGCTCAACGTGCGTCTCAACGGCGGCCCCTGGGTCGTGCCGGGAGGCACGCGCCTGGAGGAGGATGATTTCGGTGGCGTGGCCGGGGTGGTGGTCATCTCATAGGGCACAGCCCGCGCAATCCGGAAACAGCCACCAGGATAGTCGCGCAGGGCGATCCATGATGCCTTAGGCCGTTCGCTCCTCATGCCGCTCGACCCGGACGATGGTGCCAGGTACGAAGCACACCTGAGGTAGCAGTTCACCACTCTCGAGGATTCCCCGCACTCGACGTGAGTCCATGTCCTCACCAGGCACTTCTACGATCACCGTCCGGATCTTGCGGCCAGCTCGGTACTCGACTCGCCATTTGGCCATCAGCCCGCCGTCAGGTCCCTGTGTGCTCGGTTCGCGGCGATGCATGGCGGTGCCGAGCGAGTGGGCACACCCTCTTCGCGGCCAGCAAAGCCTGCTCGTCAGGCCTTGACGTGGGCCGCGATCCTGAGCGCCCGCTCCACGGCTGGACGGAGCTGCTTGAGTTCGGCCGAACATTCATCCCGCATTGCCCTCAGCCGCTGCACAACCTCAGTCTGCCTGGCCGGCGGATCGTCGTGCAATCTCCGGCGAAGGGTACGGAGCTTCTCCCAGAGGTCCTTGGCCGAAGGCACTCCCTCATCGACCATCCTGTGTAGAGACTGCTCCGCTTCGTTGAGGTGGCTCGAGAGGTCGGTACGTGTCAGCATCCCTTGCTCGTAATCCTCTGTGGTCCGTGCCAGGGCTCGGTCGGCCGAGCCCCGTCGCCTATGCCGTGTTGATCAAGTCGGCCACGCGCTCGGTGGTTTCTTCAAGCGTGGTGAGGAATCGCTCGACGTCAGGCGATTCCGCGCCAATGGCGCGCGCATCGATATCGGCCAGCACGTTGCGACAGATCTCATTGGCACGAGCCAGACGGAACTCCGCCAGCATGACCTTGGCGTCCGCTGCCGGGAGGCCGCGCTGTTGATCGGGCTGCTCCGCGGCGAGGATGGCCCAGACGCTCAGCCGGATGTGATCCACGGCCATCTTGAAGTCTCCCAGGACATCTCGTGACACGCTGCCGGTGGCGAGCTCGCCCTCGATCTCCTCCAGCTCGGCCTTGATCTGGTAGACCCGTGTGCCCAGCCCTGCCTTGCTCATGTGCTGCCTCCACAGGTGGTACGATCACGAACCAGCTCCGCGGGGCTGCTGTCCGGCGGCAGCCTCGGGCCGTGCCGCGGTCGCCGACTTCTATCCGACATCCGGACGGCCGATCATACCGGCTACCCGCTCAGTCGTCTCCCGCAGCGTGGAGCAGAATTGTTCGAGATCGGGAGAATCGGCGGGGATGACGCCGGCCTCGATGTCCGAGAGTGCACCGCGACAGATGTCTTCGCCCCGGTGGAGACGGAAGCGCGCAATGATCCGCCGCGTGATCAGGGTATCGAGCCCCTGGTACTCATCAGACCACCCGGCCGTCATAATCGCCCATATAGTGAGACGAACGTGGTCGATTATCGTCTTGAAGTCTTCCAGATCGTCCTGCTCCATCCCCCCAGCCGCGAGCTCCTTCTCGATCTCTTCCAGCGCACCCCTGACCTCGTACAACCGTTGCCCGAGCGGTTTCGTCATGTGGCTCCCCGAGGTTATCGACCGGGACTGGCCCTGAGCCTGCGCGTTGACCAGCGGACTGCGTCGTCCCAAGCTGCTGCGAAACTCCGGACTCGGCAGCACGCGTCAATGTGCGGGGCAAGATGGGAGTCGACTAGGCCCCTATGGGGACACGAGGTGCCGCAAGTGAGACATCCGGTCGCACAAATGGGCAGGTGAATTACGACGGCGTTTGTCGTGTTGTCGGCGCGGGCGTAGACGTCGCTCGATGGGGCCGGAAGTGGGGCGTCCAGACGGCGCTCAGCGCGTCGCTGAGGTGGTGTTGAGATTCCCGACGTAGCATCGAGGCGGCCGCGTCGGGCCCGATCCGACGGGAGTTCGAGCTGGCGCCTCCTGAGCAGAGTCCATAGGGTTCTGGTATCGGGGACCCGCATCAGGGGACACCAACCAGTGACGCACCGAGCACCGCTGACGCGATCCCTGATCACCGCACTCGCGATCGCCGCGTGTGGTGACGGCGGTACCGCGCCCACAGACACGGGTGCCGCACCACGCCTACTGTATGACGGCTCCTGGGTCCAGGCCGGCTTCCCGTTCGGCCACGACGGCATGCCCTACGAGAGCGACAACTTCATCGTGTACAGCGGCTACAGCGCCCAGGAGGAGCGACGGTACGTTGCCCTCGAGCTGGAGGAGTGCTTCGTCGAGCTCAAAGCGTCACTCGATGTCACGAACCACGACGAGTTCGACTATCCCAGCCAGCAAGATCGGATTGACGTGCTCACGCTGAAGCAGCAGGGCATCAACGTCTTCTGGACCGGCGCGGCGTACCGCTACGGCCTCGTCGTCCATGCGCCCGATTCACCGAGGTACGTGCGGGAAGGGTATACACGATCACTTTACCGCCAGCTGCTGAAGCACGAGTTGACGCACGTCACCGAGTACCTGCTCGTCGGCACGCAGGGCGATCAGACCTGGGTCGAGAAGTGGTTTCACGAGGGCATCGCCACGTACCTGGCCGGTATCCCTCCCAACCAGGTGACCCAGGTGGCCGAGGTGCAGACATGGCTGGATGAGATGAGCGGCCTCTCGGGCGGAGGCAACCCGATCGCCGTCAAGACCGTGGACCACTACCCGCCTGAAGTCCGCACGGACGTAGCGGTTCTGAGCAAGTACTACATGTTCTTCGAGCTCGCGGTGCGCTACGTGTTCGATCCGCACGGGCATGGAGCGAGCGTCGAGGACGTGAAGGCGATGTACCTGGACATCAGGAGCCTTCGAGGATCGCATGGGGCTGAGCGTCAGCCAATACGAGCAGGATTTCTTCGAACTCATCGTGGGGTATCTCGAGCAGAATTGACCCACGGCAATTCGACTCCTGTTACCCCTTCGGCCGCACGCCCAGCCGTCGCGCCGCGTAATAAGAGCTGCTGGCAGCGGGCCGTCGAGGCCATCGGCGGTTCGACGGGCGCAGCTAGTGGGTCGCAGGGGGAACGGCGCGCAGTTCCACTTCGCCAAAACGCACACCATCGACAAACACCGCAATGCGCCCCACACCAGGGCCCACCGCCTCCACCAGCACAGCGGGCCCCAATTCCAACGATGACCTAGATTCGTGAATCTGCCAGACGTTCTGGTCGCTGGTGCTGAATGTGGCGTTCAGCCACAGGCATTCGGTGAAGAGACCGCAGGGCCTTTGAAAGACCGGGTTGATCAGGACCGAAGTACCGACGGCCCAGGAGCTATGGTCGGACGGGTTGGTCCCTTGCAGGTAGTCGCGGGGCCCTATCGGGCAAAGCCAAGTTTGGAATTCGCTCCGATAACAGCTCGTGACTCGCCATCCCTCGAGCGACCCCGGCTCGCTCGACCCCTCGTCCGACCCAAGACTAAACAGGTTTGGGTCACAGCCCGTGACCATGATCGCGAGTAGCAAGACGCCGACTATCGGACGGCGGCTGCGCATCGTGCAGTGCAGAGACCAGCGGGCCAACACGGCGGCTCGATTACTGCGACACATGCCATCCTCCGGTTACCTGCGCGCCCAAATTGCTGCGCCGGGCGTCAAGCACGCGTCAAGCAGGCATCAGAGGGGTGGCGAACATCTCACGGGTGGCGCGTCAGTCGTAGACGACGCCGAACTGCTCCCGCTGCTCGGGGCTCCCCACGGCGATGAGCGTCCAGCCCCGTGCGAGCCGCTGGTCGGCCGGCAGGTTGGTGATGATCCGCGCG
>JBDGYO010000356.1:0-3105 GCA_039584015.1 Gemmatimonadota bacterium
CGCCCGGCCGACGTGCTTGCCTCCGTTCCGGAGCTGTGGCGCCTCCTGGCCGAGCCTCCGCCTTACCGGCCGCCCATTCTGCTCGAGCTCCCCGCCCCAGCGCTGGTGTGATCCGCCTTTCGTTCGCGGTAGTCGTGGCCTGGGTGTGCGCACCGTCCCTCCAGGCGCAGGTGGGGGCCCGTCTGTGGCGCCCGGAGGAGCGCGTCATCATCTCGGACTTCAGCGTTGTGCAGGCGCTCGCGGTCTCCGAGGATCTGCTGTACGCGGCCACGGACGGTGGCCTCGTGATCTACGACCGGCGCTTCGGCCGCTGGGAGCCCCCGGTGACGGGGCTGGACGGGTACCCGCTCGAGCGGGTGCGCGTGGCGCTGGTGGATCCCGTGGACCGCTCGGTCTGGCTCGGCACCGGTCAGCGTCTGGTCCACTACATTCCCGCGCTCAAGCGCTTCGAGACCATTCCGGTCATCGGGGGCGTGCGGGACCTCATGCTGGACCGCAGCGATCCCTTCGCCGGCATGTGGGTGGGCACACGCGCGGGGTGGGAGTTCCTCCCGTACGGCGGCATCATGCTCACGCCGCCGACGCACATGCCGGCCGAACCCGCGCATCCCACGACCCCCGATGTCGCGCTCGGGAGGGCGCCGTACCTCGCTACCCAAGCGGCGGAGATCCTGACCGATGAGCGCATGCGGCGCTACAGCTACACGGCGGCGGCGATCGCCCCCGGCACGGATGAGCTGTTCGTAGGAACCGATGGCTTGGGCATCCTCCACGTGGATCCGGGTACGACGCAGATTCGCCGCATGGCGTTCGGCCTCCTCGCGTCCAGCGCCAGCGGGGTGGTGGCCGTGCCGGGTGGGGTGTGGACCGGTACGCCCGAGGGCGGCATGCACTCGGGATTCACCTTCGTGAGTGCCGATCTCCAGCGGTTCGCCTACGACGAAGGGGCGGGCGTGGGCTACCAGTTCCGCCGCGTGTTCGATTTGGTGTGGCGTGACCCCGTGTTGTGGGCCGCGACCGACGGCGGAGTCGTGCGGCGTGACGGCAACCGTGCGGGTGAGGTGCTGTACCGCTACTCCGGCGTGGAACTGGACGTGGTGTTCGCCCTGACCGAGGGCAGTGGCGGCGTCTGGGCCGGGACCCAACAGGGCCTGGTGTGGGTCGGTGAGACCGGCGAGGCCAGGTGGGTCGACAGCCCCAGTGTGGGACCGATTCTCTCACTCGCTGCCTCCGACGACACGCTCTGGGTCGGCGGGCTCCGGGGCCTCGGATTCACGGGGGGTGCCAGCGATACGATCTACGTGGCGCGGGGCGCCGCTCGGTACCCCGAGCTGAGCGACCGCGTCGTGGCCCTCGCCGGCTCGGGCGACACGCTGTTCGCAGCCACGGCGCGGCGACTGATGTGGCGCGCGCCGGGCGACGAGTGGGTGATGGAGCGCCCGTTGGGGGGCGACCTGGGGAGCGTCACCGCGCTGCTCGCCGACGAGGGGGGCCTCTGGATAGGCGGCACTCGGGGCCTGGCGTTCTACCGACCGGCGACACGCGACTTCCTGCTGTACAACCAGCCCGGTGACCTGCCCGGCATGGTGCGCGACATCGCGGCCGACCCGACCTATCTTTGGGTCGCCGCGACCGGCGGTCTGATACGGTTCGCGAAGGAGGCGCTGCTCAGGTGACGCACACGCCCCTGGGCTCGGGCGGCGAGTTCGATCGGATCCGTGCCATCTGGCGCCGGCTGGGTGAGCACGCGAGCCCGGCTGGGGACGACTGCGCCCTCGTCAGCGTGGGCGGGATTCCGCTGGCGATCTCGACCGACGTGACCATCGAGGGCACGCACTTCAGGGCTGGGTGGCTCTCGCCGACGGAACTCGGGTGGCGCGCCACCGCCGCGGCGCTCTCCGACCTGGCGGCCGTGGCGGCCGAGCCCGCGGGCGTGATGGTGAGTCTCGGAGTGTCTGCCGAGTGGCCCGAGGAGATGGTGGCCCAGTTGATGGAGGGGGTCGGCGAGGCGGCCGCGGCCGTCGGCGCGTCGGTATGGGGAGGAGACTTGGTCGGGAGCGAGCGCCTGGTGATCGACGTGACCGTGATTGGCCGGGCGGACGCCCCGGTGCAGCGCAAGGGAGCGGAGGCCGGCGACACGCTCTGGGTGACCGGCCGGCTCGGCGCGCCGGCCGCCGCGCTCGCGGCCTGGTCGGAGGGGGTGGAGCCCGATCGCGACGCTCGCCAGCGGTTCGCCCGCCCGCAGGCGCGGATCGAGGAGGCCCGCTGGCTGAGGGACCGCGGCGCCAAGGCGATGGTCGATCTGAGCGACGGTCTGCTCGGGGATGCCCGGCACCTGGCGGCCGCCTCCGGCGTGCGGCTCGTGGTCGAGCGAGAGTTGGTGCCCGTGCATCCTGCGGCTGGGGCACCGGAGCGCGCGCTCGCGAGCGGCGAGGAGTACGAGTTGCTCGCCGCGCTGCCGTCGGGGGTTGGGGTGGATGAGGCGGCGGCGTTCGAGGAAGCCTTCGGGTTGCCGCTCACCCGGGTGGGCCGCGTCGAGAAGGGCGCCGGCGTGACGCTGTTGCATGCCGGGGCACCGGTCGAACCACCAACTGGATACCGACAGTTCTGAGGACGATGCTGCGAAAGCTCTGGTACCCGATCGCTCTGTTCTTCCTCACCGTGTGGTATGGTTCGAAGGCGGTCGTGTTTGGGCTGCTCAGGATCCCCAACCGCCAGGGCGGCGTGTACGATCGCATCGGGCGGACGTGGTCTGCCAAAGTGCTCAAGGTGGCGGGCGTGCCCGTCCGGACGCAGGGCATGGACCGCGTGCCGCGCGACCAGCCGGTCGTGTTCGTATCGAACCATCAGAGCTTCTTCGACATCCTGGCGCTATCGTCGAAGCTGCCCGGCACCATGCGCTTCGTGGCCAAGAAGGAGCTGGCCAAGGTGCCGATCTTCGGCAAGGCGATGCGCTCGGCGGGCCACATCTTCATCGACCGACAGAACCGCGCCAAGGCGTTCGATGCCTACGAGGAGGCGGCGCAGGCCGTGCGGGACGGGATGTGCGCCGTCGTGTTCGCCGAAGGGACACGCAGCCGCACGGGCGACCTGTTGCCGTTCAAG
>JBDGYO010000357.1:0-3096 GCA_039584015.1 Gemmatimonadota bacterium
GAACACCTGGACTTGCAGCTCGCGCGTGCGGACCGCGCCCTGGGCCTGTTGCGTCTGACTGTTGGGCACAGCGGTGACGATCACACCACGCCCCGACGGTAGCATGTGGGGCCATTCGTACTGGACACCGGGCGCTGCTTCGAGGGCGGTGACCTCCTCAACCGGGCCACCGGAGGACGGCACGCGTCTAAGCACCAGATTCGACGGATCCAGGAAGTAGAGGTGATCGTCCGGTCCCCAGGTCACGGTGCTGTTGATCCCGGTGTCTGCCACCGTGACCGGCGGGCCACCCCCGAGCGACGCGACTTTGATCTGGACCCCGTCTTGGAATGTGACAAAAGCGACTCGCTCGCCGTCCGACGCAAACACCGGGGACCAACCGCCCTCTGTTCCGGGCAGTGGCCGCGCCTCGAGTTGGTCGAAGGGGCGATGCCATAACCTCGTGCCGCGCCCCTCGTCCTGGCCGACATAGACCAACTCCGAGCCATCCGGCGACACCGCGATGCGCGGGGGGTTCCCCTGGCCGCTGAAGAACAGGGCCTGGGCATCCTCCAGCAACACGGCGAAGCGCGTGACCCGCTGCGGGGCGTCGGGGCGCATCAGACCCACAGCGGCCACGACCAGAAGCACGGCGGCGACCGCCGTAGACGCGATGCTGAGGGGATTCCACAGCGACTGCCACCTCCTCGGCGACCCAGCGCTCTCGACCCGCGGTACCGTGAAAGCCCGGTTGCCCAGTGCCTCCGCGAAGTCGCTCGCCGAGTGGAACCGATCGGCCGGCAGCTTGGACAGCGATTTCTCGATCGACGCTGCGACGTGTGCCGGCACCGTGTCCCGGTGCACGGTCACCGGCGGGGCCTTCTCCGTGATCACCTTCGCCACGATCGCCTGCGCCGTGCTACCCGTGTACGGCGGATCGCCCGCCAGCATCTCGTACAGCATCGCGCCGAGACTGTACACGTCACTGCGCGCGTCCAGCTCGCGGTCCCCCATCGCCTGCTCGGGGCTCATATAATGAGGCGTGCCGATCGAGAGCCCCGTCTCCGTGAGGCGTGCACCGCCCGCCTGGCTCAGGGCGAGCGCGATGCCGAAGTCCGCCACCAGCGCCTGGCCATCGTGCAACAGGATGTTCTCGGGCTTGATGTCGCGGTGGATCACGTTCTGGCGGTGGGCGTAGTCCAGCGCGGCCGCTACGCTGCGCGTGATCTCGACTGCTTCGTCCACACCCAGCTGCTTCTCGCGGTCGATCTTGTCCCTGAGCGTCTCGCCTTCGACGTAGGGCATCACGTAGTACAGGAACGTGTCCGCCTCGCCCGAGTCGTGCAGCGGCAGGATGTGGGGATGCTGCAGGTTGGCCGTCACCTTGATCTCGGCCAGGAAGCGCTCGGCGCCAATCACGGCGGCCAATTCGGGGCGCAGCACCTTGAGCGCTACCTTGCGCTCGTGCTTCACGTCGTGCGCCAGATACACTGTGGCCATGCCGCCGGCACCGAGCTCCCGCTCGATGCGGTAACGGTCGGCGATGGCCGTGGTCAGACGTGCGGTTATCTCGGCCATATCTAGTTCCTCACCTTCGCCCTCAGCTCCTCGAGCCAGTTGAACACCAGCACCATATCCCCGCCGACGCCCACACCCAGCCGTATCGTATAGAAGGACTGGTCGTCCGGTGACACGGTGTAGTATGGATGGTACTGGGCATTGGCCTTGTAATCCTGGACCGAGAAGAGAACCTGCGAGCCCTCCACGATGAATGTCGTGCCGCCGGACACCGCGACGGAGACCAGCTCGTTGCTTCCGTTCACGTAGAACAACTCGCGGCCGCTATGGGCCCACTGGGGGAAGGCCCCACCGTTGGATGAGATCTGCCACTTGGCGTCACCTGTATTGGGATACGGCCGGACGTACACCTCAGGGGTTCCCGTTTCCTCGGCCACGTATGCCAGCCAACGGTGGTCCGGAGAGAGCGCGGGGTTGTACTCCTCGAACTGCGTTGTCACGAGCCCCGAGGGCACACTGTCACGGCCGGGACGGATCGCCATGATGTCGCGCTGCCCGGCGTCACCGCCCTCGCGAAACACGATCCACTCGCCATCGCGGGACCAGGACGCCTGCTCGACACCACGCTCCCGATGGAGCACGTGCTCGTCCTGCGCGCTCCCATCGGCACGCCGCATGTAGAGATCCCACAGGCCGTCGCGATCCGAGACGTAGGAGATGAACAAGCCGTCCGGCGTCCATGCCGGGCGGTAGTTCATGGTGCCTTCGAACGTGAGCTTGGCGAGCGGGCCGCTGGGCAGCTCCTTCACCCACATGTGCTGCCCGTCGCTGCCTGCGACCGAGACCGCGAGCCGGGTACCGTCCGGCGACAGCGCCAGCGATCCGAAGACGCCGGTCCACTCCGGATCGACGATTTCCTCTTCGCCGCTGCGGGACACGCGCACGATCTGATCCGGCGCGACGTTGGCTCCGCTGACGTAGAGCAGGGTCCCGGACTCCGAGATTGCCATGTCCACGGCGCCCCACTGCTTGACGGAGATGTCCTCGAGGAGCGGCACGGCAGGACCGGTAAGCTCGAGCCGGTCTTGATCGAAGGGAGCGGCCAGGAGCACGCCGTCGGAGCGCACGAACACGAGGTGTCCGGACGTCGCGTAACGAGCGTACAGCCCCCGCAGCAGCGTGCGATGCGTGCCCGACTCCAGATCCAGCACAGCGATGTCGTACTCGCCCGTCGTAGCCGGGGAAGTGTGGCCCACGGTGAAGATGACGCCATTGCCGCTCGGCAACACGTCGGGCCAGTGATGTATCGCCTCTCGCTGCGTGCTATCGCGGCTAGAAACAGCCTCCACGGGGCCACCGTTCTCGGCGATACGGCTCAGGCTCCACCCGGCGTTGGTGAAGTAGATCATGCCGTCCCCGCCCCAATCTCCGCCGAACCACTGCGCGGAGTCGGTCAGGGCTATTGGCGGCTCGCCCGTGAGGGATACCACGTTCAGGGTCGCCAGACCGCTTCCCGTCATGAAGGCCAGCTTCGTTCCGTCCGGCGAGAAGCTCCAGTTGTACGCATTGACCGTTCCCGGGATCGGCTCCGCGATCAAG
>JBDGYO010000358.1:0-3355 GCA_039584015.1 Gemmatimonadota bacterium
CAGCACCTCCAGCACGTTCCTGCGAAACTCGGGGAGCTCGTCGAGGAAGAGCACGCCACCGTTGGCGAGACTCACCTCACCGGGACGCGGGTGCGCACCTCCACCGATCATTCCGGCGTCGCTGATGGTGTGGTGCGGCGCCCGAAACGGCCGCCGCGTCACGAGTGACCCTCCGGGTGGCAACAGTCCGGCCACGCTGTGGACCTTCGTCGTCTCCAGCGCCTCTTCGAGCGTCGCTTGCGGGAGGATCGTCGGCAGCCGGCGGGCGAGCATGGTCTTACCGGAGCCTGGCGGGCCGATCATGAGCAGGTTGTGCGCGCCCGCCGCGGCGATCTCCAGCGCGCGCTTGGCATGCTCCTGGCCGCGCACCTCGGCGAGATCCGCCGCCTCCTTCAAGGCGCTTCCAAATAGTGACCCCTAGGCGGCCACCTGCGCGAGCGCCTCGGCCCCCAGCACCTCGATGCCCTCCACCACACCAGCCTCCGCTACGTTCGCCGCGGGCACGATGACACCCCTCAGCCCCTGCACCTTCGCGGCCAGCGCAATGGACAGAGCGCCGCGCACCGGGCGCACCCCACCCTCGAGGGAGAGCTCTCCCACGACGACGTAGTCCTCGAGGGCGGGCGGCGCGCTCCGCCTCGCTCCGCGGCCGTTGGGGATGAGCTGCTCCGTGGCGGCGAGGATCCCCAGCGCGATAGGCAGATCGAACGCCGAGCCCTCCTTGCGTACGTCTGCCGGCGCCAGATTGACGGTGATCCGCTTCAACGGGAACTCAAATTCGGAGTTGGCTACCGCCGCCCCGACCCGCTCCCGCCCCTCCTTCACCGCCCCGTGCGGCAGCCCCACCGTCGTGAACGAGGGCAGACCGTTCGCGATGTCGGTCTCGACATCGACCAGGTATGCATCGATACCGAGCACCGCGGCCGAGCGCACGCGGGCAAGCATGGGAATCCTCGGGGCCAGGGTGCCCCATGGTGTCCCACGAGGTCCGGATTGGCAGGATCGAAGTGATGCGGGAGGGGGCAGGATACGGCGACGGCCAAGGCGTTGCCATTGGCCGCTGCGGGACCTGCGCGACCCCGAGATTCACACGAGAAAGCGGGGCAGCTCCGGGCTCAGGTGCATCAGCAGGTCGTAGACGGAGACCCCGATGGCCTCGGCCAGGTTATTGGGCTGGATGGCCGGATCGTCGGGTCCCAGCAGGGTGGCGACGTCGCCCACCTGCGCGACGGGCTCATCGCCCAGCTCCACGATACAGTGGCTCGCGCTCACGGCACCGATCACCGGGAAGAGGCGCCCATTGATCAGGACCTTGGCACCCTCGACGGCCTTCCTGGGGTAGCCGTCCGAGTGGCCCACCGGGAGGGTGGCGATCCAGGTCGGCTTCTGCGCCACGTAGTTCCGGCCGTAGCTCACGCCGTCACCCGGCCGGAGCCGGGCCACGCGAACCACGCGCGCCCGCAGCCGCACCGCGCACCTCAGTTCCGCTCGTTCCCGCTCCACATCCGGCTCGCTGGGGTACGCCCCGAACAGCGCGATTCCCGGCCGCACCATGTCCAGGTGCGCTTCCGGCAGGTGGAACACCGCGTTGGAGGACGCGGCGTGCAGGTCTCCCAGCCGAAGCCCGCGGGTGCCGGCTTCACTCGCCAGCGTCTCGAACCGTTGCAGCTGCTCACGGTCGTAGTCCCACTCCTCCACGAACCCCATGAAGGTGCCCTGCACGCGGACATCGTGGCGGCTCACCACCTCCTCGATCCACGGGAGCGCGCGGTGATAGGGCATGCCCATGCGACCCATGCCGGTGTCGAGATAGAGGTGCGCACTCACGGGTCTCCCGCTCCGCTCAGCGAGCGGCGCCACCCGGCTTGCGGCATCGTCCGTATAGAGGCTGAGCTGGATGTCTCTGGCCACCAGCTCGTGGCCGTCCCGCTCCGTGCACATGGCCATCAGCAGGATGGGTTTCCGGATCCCTGCATCCCTCAGATGCAGCGCCGCGTCGGCCTTCACGACGGCCAGGCCCGAGACCTCCGGGAGGGACTCAAGAATCGGCCCTGCGGTAGCCAGGCCCAGACCGTAGGCGTTGTTCTTCACCACCGCCAGGATCGGTCGGCCGCCGCTCAGCTGGGACACCTGCCGGGCATTGTGGCGCAGCAGACTCGGGTCCACCTCGACCCAGGGGTCAAAGCGGGCCTGTGGGGCGGGTGCCCGCACTGGAGCGTCCTGCGGCAGGAGTTGACGGGGGGCGAAGCCCAGCGCCGCGGCCGCGCCGACGAAGGAACGACGGGACATTGACATGGCGGCTCCTCCAGCCGGAGTGTGCTCCAACGCGGCCAATCTACTCCCCGGTGTGCCCAGTCGGCCATACGCCAAGGGCCCCACGTCAGTGGGGCCCAGCGGCTTCGCTTCGCTTCTATGGGCCTGCCCGTCGGCAGGCCGTAGGGCGTCCTTCCCTAACTACATCCGATCCACGAACCGCTCGCGCACGACCTTGCCGTCGCGCCAGCGGCGTGCCACGACCTGCGTGCCGGCCCGGTGCCCGGGGCGCGGACGCCGGTTCACGATCCACTCGGAGACCGACGTGTCACGGGCGGTCACGCTGCGCACCGGGAACGCCCCGAGGAACGTCTCCACCCAGCCGAAGAACGCGAGGGCCCGTGCGTAGTCGGAGCTGGCATGACGGCGGCGCAGCCCCCTCCTGGGCTGCATGGCGTCCTCGCTGTAGAACTCCTCGTACGCCTCGAGGAACCGGCCCGCGAGGAGCTTGGCATTCAGCTCCTCCTCGAGCCTGCGCACGTCGGCGGGCGTGGTCCGCAGGAGATGCATGGTCTTACGCCGCCTGGAGGCCGATCTCGGGCTTCACGTAACCCATCTCGATCGCGTAGTCGAACAGCTTCTTCTGGAGGAACTGCCGCGCCCGGTGGATCCGTGACTTCACGGTACCCAGCGGCGCCCCCGTCTCCCGAGCGATGACCGCGTAGGGCAGCCCGTCCATGTCGCTCATCAGAAGCGCCTCCTTGTACTCCGCCGGCAACTCGTCCATGGCCCGCACGATCTCGTCGTCCACCAACCCATTGAAGAAGTCACGCTCCGGGTCAGGAGCGTCCCCCCGGTTGAGGATCATGAACGACTCCATGTCCTCCACGCTCATGCGATCCACCTCGCGCTTGCGGCGGCGGTACTCGTTGATGAACGAGTTGCGGAGGATCGTGGCCAGCCACGCCCGCACGTTCGAGCCGGCATCGAAGCGGTGCCAGTTACTGTGCGCCCGCAGCATCGTCTCCTGCACCAGGTCCTCGGCCATGGCGGGCTCACCGCTCAGGCGCAAGGCAAACCGGTAGAGGAACTCCGAGTGCGG
>JBDGYO010000359.1:0-3082 GCA_039584015.1 Gemmatimonadota bacterium
GGCGTCTCGCGCTCGTCACCCTGCTGCTCGCGCCGGCCATCGTGCTGGTGATGCGCCCCATCCTGAGCCGCATCCGCTCGCGGGTGCGCCGTGCCCTGGATGACCGTGGCGAGCTCACCGCGATCGTGAGCGAGACCGTCGAGGGCGCCCGCCTGGTGAAGGCGCACGGCGCCGAGACGTACGAGCGCCGGCGGTTCACGGAGGTCGTGAACCGCTACTTCCGGGGCATCCTGGGAGCGCGGGGGCTCGCCGTGCTCGCGAGCCCGGTGAGCGAGACGGTCGGCGCGGTCGTGTTCGTGCTGCTGCTGTTGGTGGCCTTCACCGTGTCGGACGGGCAGGCCCTACGACCCGAGGTGCTGGTCGCGTTCCTGGCGGTCTCGCTCCGGCTCCTTCCGCCGATGAAACGGCTCTCCCAGTTCCCGGCGCAGGCCGAGCAGGCGCTCGGCGCCGCGGAGCGGGTGTTCGAGGTGCTGGACCGGCCGGCCGACGACGTGGATCCCGCCGAGGCGCCCTCCTTCCCCGGCCTGCAGCGGGAGATCGCGCTGCGCGACGTGTGGGTGGCGTACGAGGGAGAGGACTGGGTGCTGCGCGGCGTGGACCTGCGGCTCCACCGCGGTGAGGTGGTGGCGATCGTGGGCCCGTCGGGGGCCGGGAAGTCCACGCTGGTGGATCTGCTGCCCCGTTTCGTGGAGCCACGGCGGGGGCAGGTGTTGATCGATGACGTGCCGCTCGAGCGCTACGGGCGGCGCTCACTGCGCCGGGCGCTGGGGATCGTGAGCCAGCATACCGTGATCTTCAACGACACGGTGCGGAGCAACATCGCCTACGGCGATCAGGAGGGCGCGAGCGTGGCGGCGGTGCAAGCCGCCGCCAGGGCGGCGAACGCCCACCACTTCATCGAGCGCTTACCTCAGCGGTACGACACGCTGCTGGGCGAGCGGGGCATGCGGCTGTCGGGCGGCGAGCGCCAGCGCATCGCGATCGCCCGCGCCCTGCTGCGCGATCCGCCGATCCTCATCCTGGACGAGGCGACGTCGAACCTCGACACCGAATCGGAGCGGCTGGTACAGGTGGCCATCGCTCGATTGCTGGAGAACCGCACGGTGTTGGTGGTGGCCCACCGGCTCTCTACCGTGGCCCGGGCAGACCGCATCGTGGTGCTCGACGGTGGCCGGCTCATCGAGCAGGGCCGGCACGACGAGCTGGTTCGCTCCGGCGGGTTGTATCAGCGGCTGGTGTCGGTGGAGCTGTCGCGGCAAGCGGCGGGGATAAAGTAGTCCTACTCCTCCCGCGGCGGGTGATTCGCCGGGTGCACCGCAATCGCATACGTGGGGCACTGCCGCACGAAGTCGGCCTCGACCGGCGACCATACCTGCTCCCGCTCCGTGACCACGGCCTTCCCCTCCTCATCGAGACGGAACAATCCCGGCGGCGCGTTCACCAAGCAGTGTCCGCAGCCGATGCAGTGCTCACGGTCCACTCGTACGTGGTAGCGCTCGCGGGGGTACACACCGCTCGCGCTGGGCTCGGGAAGCGTTGCCGGATCCTGGAGCAGCTCCATCGTGGCGCGGTAGCCCTCCTCGACCACCTCGCGATTGTGGCCGAACGAGAACATGCCGAATTGCTCCACGCGCGGTTGGATGAGCAACAGCGGGGGGCGGTCCCACTCCCTGAGCACCCCGGTGCGGCGGTTCTCGATGGCGATCTCGATGGCCCGGGCGAACACGGCGGCGAACCCCGCCAGGTGCATGTCCGCCTTGAGCACGCCGCTGGCTCCCACGTCCACCGCCACCACCAGGTCGTGTTGGCGCGCCGCGGCCACGCCCACCGGGAGGTTCGACACGGCGGCGCCGTCCATGAAGTGCCGTCCGTTGATCTCGTGCGGCGGGAGGTAGCCGGGCAGGGAGCAGGAGGCGAGCACCGCATCGGCCACGAGGACGTCGTCGAGTCCCGGCGCGCCCCACAGCACCTGCGTTCCGGTGTTGACGTCCACCGTGTTCACGAGGAGCGGCCGGTTCAGCTCTGCGAACGCGACGTCACCCAGGAGCCCGCGCACCACGTGCTCGAGCGGTTGCTTGCGGTACAGGGCCGGCGAGCGCATCCGCTTGAGCGCCATGTCGCGGTGGGCGACCTGAAACAGGTCGCGCTGCCGGACCTCGAAGGCCAGCGTCTGGAGCTCTTCGGCCGAGATGCCCGCGCACCAGGCGGCCCCCATCAGCGCACCAATGCTCGAGCCGACCACGTCGACCGGCAGGAAGTCCAACTCCTCCAACGCCTGCAGCACGCCCGCATGCGCGAGCCCCTTCATTCCGCCGCCGCCCAGCACCAGTGTGAATCGACGCTTGCTCCCGCTCACCGCACCACCTCCGTGTGTGCCGCGCGGCGCGGCGTAGCCGCCGGCCGCACCGGCTGAGTACCTTCCAACGCACCTTCAATGCTATCCGGTTGTCGTGACTGACAGCAACGTCGGCGCCTCGGCGCCCTCCGAGCTCGCCACCTCCTTCGTCAGGCTGCGGAACGCGGAGTTTCCGTGGACCGCCGAAGCGACCTACCTCAACAACGCCAGCATCGGGCCCCTTCCAGAGCGTACCCGCGGGGTGATCGATGCGTTCACTGCCAAGCGCACCGCGCCCTACCAGCTGCCCGACAAGGAGCTGCAGGCGGTGCTGCGGGAGGCGCGGCGCACGGTGGCTCGCCTGCTCAACGCCGACGTCGAGGAGATCGCGCTGGCGCCGAATACGAGCTTCGGGCTCAACATCGCCGCAACCTCGCTACCCATCGAGCCGGGCGAGACGGTGCTCGTGTGCGACAAGGAGTTTCCAGCCAACGTCTACCCGTGGCTGCTGCTGCGCGAGCGCGGGGTGGACGTGGAGCTCGCGCCGGTCTCGGCCGAGGGATGGCCCAGCGAGGGATACCTGTTGGAGCGGCTGCGGGACCCGCGGGTACGCGTGCTCGCGGTCTCGCACGTGCAGTTCTCCAACGGGTACTGCGCCAACCTGGACCGGCTGGGCGAGGCGTGCCGCGCCAACGGCACCTACCTCGTGGTGGACGCCATTCAGGCGCTGGGGCAGGTCCCGCTGGA
>JBDGYO010000048.1:0-16989 GCA_039584015.1 Gemmatimonadota bacterium
GTGGGGGTGGTCGGTCCCTACTGGGGCTACCCGTATCCCGTCACGACGCACCCGGGCGTCTACGGCCGGCCGCCCTACTGGGACGAGGACCTCGAGGAAGACGCCTCGCTCGACGGTGACGGCCATCGGCCGCGGACCCAGCACCGCGCCACCGCCGATTCCACGCACAGGGAGTAGCACCTCTCCGTCGTGACCAGCGCCGCGCGACCCCGGCCCATCTCCATATACCCGATCCTCTCGGTCAACTTTGTGGGGACACTGGGCTTCAGCATCGTGCTGCCGTTCCTGGTCTTCCTGGTCACCCGATTCGGCGGCAACGCGCTGATCTACGGCGTCATGGGGGCCACGTACTCCTTCTTCCAGCTCATCGGAGCCCCCATCCTGGGCCGCTGGTCCGATCGGTACGGGCGCCGCAGGATCCTGCTGTTGAGCCAGCTCGGCACGCTCGCCTCCTGGACGATCTTCCTGGGGGCGCTCTTCCTGCCGGCAACCACGCTCGCGCAGGTGGACTCTCCCGTGCTGGGGGCCTTTGCGGTCACGCTGCCGCTGCTCGTGCTGTTCCTGGCCAGGGCGCTGGACGGGCTCACCGGCGGGAACGTCTCGGTGGCCAACGCCTACCTGGCAGACGTCACGCAGGAGAGCGACCGGGCGGCGGCTTTCGGCAAGATGGCCATCTCCGGGAACCTCGGCTTCATTGTGGGCCCCGCACTGGCCGGCGTGCTGGGTGCCACTGTGTGGGGAGAGACCCTGCCCGTCCTGGCGGCGCTCCTGATCTCGCTCGTCGCGGCGCTGCTCATCCTCCTGATGCTGCCCGAGTCCAGGGAATGCCGACTGCGCACGAGCCCCGAGCGAGGCGGTGTGCGGAAACTGATGGGACAGGAGCAGCGGGACTGCTACGAGCTCAAGGCCGCACGCAAGCTCTCGCTGCGCGAGATCCTGGCGCAGCCCTCCATCCCGGGGCTCATGGCCGTCTACTTCCTGATCTATCTGGCCTTCAACTTCTTCTATATCGCCTTTCCGGTGCACGCGGCGACCCGGCTGCGATGGACGCTCACCGACACCGGCATCTACTTCGCCGTCATGGGACTCCTCATGGTGCTGGTACAGGGACCTGTACTGACTCGGGCGTCGCAGCGGTGGTCGGACCGGGCGCTGGTGATCGGGGGAAGCCTCTTGTTGGGAGCGAGCTTCCTGTTCTTCACGACGGAGAGCAAGGCCGCCATCTACGTCGGGACGGCCGTACTGGCTCTGGGAAACGGACTCATGTGGCCCAGCCTCATGGCGATCATCTCCAAGGTGGCCGGACCCGAGGAGCAGGGAGCGATTCAGGGGTTCGCCGGTGGCGCTGCGGCGGTCGCCAGCATCGTGGGTCTTCTGGTCGGTGGGTTGCTCTATGGGGTGCTCGCAGGCCGGGTCTTCGTCCTCTCGGCGGCCATCACTCTCACGGTATTCGTGGCGGCCCTGATGCTGGTGCCAAGGCCCTCCGCAACGGAGACGGCGGCTCAGACGTAGTCACTGTCGGGGGGGGTACACGGCCCTGGCGCCGGACTGCACCCCATGGAAACTTTCGTGGCGGCCGGCCGTAAGGTGGGCCGATGCAACCGACCCTGCAGCTACGAACACGAAACTTGGAGGATACCGGATGCGAGCCCTGCGGATCCCCGCTGCGCTCCTGATACTCGCCGCCCTAATCGCGGCGCCCGCCCCCGCCCAGGAGAAGATCTCCATGGGCCTCAAGGGCGGCCTCAACCGTGCCACGGTCAGCGCGACCATCGACGGCACCGAGCAGAACCCCGGCACCCGCAACGGCGGACACTTCGGGGTCACAGCCAATGTCGCGCTGAGCCCCATGTGGCAGGTGCAGCTAGACATGCTCTACGTCGGGAAGGGCTTCGACCCGAGCAACGACGTCGACGCAAACCTGGACATCAACTACGTGGAGTTCCCCGTCCTGCTGGTGGCGATGCTGCCGAAGGCGGGGGCGCACCTGCTTTCCGCCCGGGTCTTCGCCGGGCCGTCATTCTCGTGGCGGGTGACCTGCAACTTCTCCGAGGTGGCATCCGACTTCCAGGACTGCGAGCTGGACGCCGCCAAGGTCCTGGACATCGGGGTCATGGCGGGTGGCGGGATCAAGATCGGCCGGGGGTACGGCGGACTCACGCTGGACGTGGCATACGACTACGGCCTCACCAACGTAAGCAACGGTGACAACAGCTCGGTGAAGAACCGCAACTTGCTGTTCACGGTCGGCCTGATGGTCCCGTTCAAGTAGGCCTCCTCACACCACGGCTGGCGCAACCGAGCGGGCCGGATCACTGAAACGTGGTCCGGCCCGCTTGCCGTTGGGCACACCCGCCCCGCCGCGTCGTCTCCCGCCACCTTCCCTCATGGGCCGGCCGGCACCCAACTAGCCAGCCACTGAGTTCGGAGCGTAGTATTACGATCGCGACCTCATCGGAGCGTGACGCACCATGGCCGCATCCAACCCCAAGCCTGCCGACGAAGAACTGGACGTGTTCGGTCTCACGCACCGTGGCAAGGTGCGCGAGGAGAACCAGGATCACTTTCTCATCTGCTCGCTGCACAAGCAGATGCGGATCCACGGCACCAGCCTGCCGGATTCCGAGCGGCTGGCTGCCCCCAGCGAGCGCCTCGCCTTCCTCGCCGTGGTAGCAGACGGCGTGGGCGGTCATCTCGGGGGCGAGAAGGCCAGCAGGCTCACGCTCGAGGCGGTGGCCGGCTACCTCACGAACAGCATGCACTGCTACTACACGCACGATCCGACACAGGAAAGTGAGTTCCTCGAGCAGTTGCAGATCAGCGTGCAGGACAGCCACGAGAAGGTCTCGGCCGAGGCGGAGGCCGACCCGGCCCGCAAGGGGATGGCGAGCACGCTCACGCTGGCCATTGGCGTCTGGCCCTGGGCCTATGTCGTGCAGGTGGGCGACAGCCGGTGCTACCAGCTGCGCGAGGGCGGGCTGGTGCAGATCACGCGCGATCAGACGGTGGGGCAGGCGCTGTACGACGAAGGCGTGCTCAATACCGCCGAGGCCATGGAATCCAAGTGGAGCCACGTGCTGGCCAGCGCTATCGGCGGTCCGGAGGCCAAGCCGGCCACTTCCCGCGTGGACTTGCACCGTGACGATGTGCTGCTGCTCTGCAGTGATGGCCTCACCGGGTACGTTCCGGAGCCGCGCATCCGAGAGCGGCTGCTCTCCATGAAGTCGGCAGAAGAGGCCTGCCACGCCCTGGTGGAGGACGCCCTCGAGGGCGGCGGTGGGGACAACATCACCGTCGTCGTGGGCCGAGCTCGGCCATCATGAACCGACACCCTTTCTCGAACAGGAGAACCCTGTCATGACCTCTCCCGCGCAGGGATTGAAGAGGGTGGGTGGCCTGAGCATGATGCTCGGCATCCTGCTGGTGGTGCTGGGCGTGTTTGCGCTCGGCTCCCCGCTGATCACCGGGCTCGCGGTGGCCTACACCGTCGGATTCCTCATCCTCATCTCCGGCGTGGGGCAGACCTTTCACGCGCTCCAGGCAGACTCGTGGCAGGATGGCATCCTCAAGTTCCTGCTCGGCGCGTTGGGCATCGTAGCGGGTGCCCTGGTGGTGGCGCACCCCCTGTTCAGCCTCGGCTGGCTCACCCTCGTGCTGGCAGCCTACTTCTTCATCGACGGCATCTTCGGCATCATCCTGGCGCTGCAGGTGAAGCCGGAGCAGGGGTGGGGCTGGATGCTGTTCTCGGGTGTCGTTGCGGTGCTGGCCGGCATCCTGATCTGGCGGCAGTGGCCGATCTCCGGGGCGTGGCTCGTCGGACTCCTGGTCGGCATCAAGATCATCTTTGCCGGCTGGGCGATGATTGCCACAGGCTCGGTGGGGCGACAGCTCGGGAGGGCGATGGAGTAGCCAGCCGGGCTACGAAGGTTCGGCACGCGGGCGGGGCGACGGCGCTCCGCCCGCTTTGCGTCCATCGCCGTGCTGCAGAGTCGCTGCTCGAATGATGCAACGTTCACGCTGCGGAGCCTGTCTACCCTAGGGGATTCCCCGGTACCCGCGCCCCATCGGCCCGGGTACCGTTCGGCGGCCCGGGCGGCCCTTTGCTCATATGCTGCCTCCGAGGCCGGCGATCCCGGAACCTCGCGCTGAGAACCGGGTAGGGGGTTGGAAACCGTGCGCATCCATGCGATCTTCCGTGCCCCAAAAAAGACAGAACGAGACCAGTCGCCGGGCCTGCCCGGCGTTCGCTGGTGCTGTCAGCAATGAAACGAGTGAAGGAGATGCAATGATCAGGAAGCAGGTTGGAACAGTCCCGGGGTGGCTCCGGGCACAGCTCCTCGGCGCCCTTGGCGGCCTGGTGTTGGTGCTCGCGGCTTGTTACCCCGGAGAAGTCACCAACGTGGCGCAGACCGACCTCGTCGTGACGACGCACGACTCGGCGACGGACTTCGGAGCGATCCGCACCTTCGCAATGCCCGATTCGGTGGTCCAGCTGTTCGAGGACTCCGCCGGCTCGGTCGACCTGACCGACGAGTTCGATAGCCTAATCATCGCGCTCACGGTGGAGAATTTGGTGGCCCGCGGCTACATCCGTGAGCTCGATCCCGAGAACAACGGGGCGGACGTCATCGTATTCCCCGCCAAGATCGGCCTCGAGAACGACTACTACGTCTACTACCCCGGCTGGTGCAGCGGTTGGGGCTGGTGGGGCGGTTGGGGCTGGTGGGGCGGCGGTTGCTGGGGCTGGTACTACCCCGGGTGGGTTGGCCAGGGCACGTACGAGACCGGCACCGTGATCCTCGCCATGATGGACCCCGACAAGACGGAGATGGTGGGGGACAGCGTGCGGACGGCCATGGTCTGGACCGGCGCGCTGAGCGGGATCCTGGCCGGCACCTCCAGCGAGCAGCGGATCACGAGCGGCATCAACCAGGCGTTCACCCAGTCGCCCTACCTGGGCACCAATTAGAGGAGCGTGCGATGAAGAACGCAATCAGAGTATTCGCGATCGCGCTGCTCCTCGCAGGTGTGGGCAGCGCCAAGGCCGAAGCGCAGCAGGGCAACTGGTTCTGGGGCCTGCAGTACATGGTCGGGACCAGCGTGTCCGGCACCAAGGACTTCGTCGGCGGCGGCCTCAGCTTCCGCAACTTCGCCATCGAGGGCCGAGACGGGCGAGACCATCAACAACTTCGCCGGATCCGGTGTCGACGTGACGGGCTTCCAGCACCGCTATGTCAACGCCTTCCCCATCCTGGCCACGATTCACTATTACCTCGGCCGACCCAGGGGCGTTCGGGCTTACGCGGGCACCGGCGTGGGCACGTACTACGTCGAGAACCGGTTGGACATCGG
Organism: Gemmatimonadota bacterium; assembly: GCA_039584015.1. Classification (GTDB taxonomy): domain Bacteria; phylum Gemmatimonadota; class Gemmatimonadetes; order Gemmatimonadales; family GWC2-71-9; genus WVYX01. Next base: position 5,353 of record JBDGYO010000048.1, read on the forward strand.
GCGCTCGGCGATCTACGTCGACAACTGGCACCTCGGGCTGGCACCGGAAGTCGGCGTGATCATCCCGGTGGACTGGAACGTGCGGGCCTACCTGAACGCGAAGTACAATTGGGCCATCAAGGCGGGCGGCGTCGAAGTGCAGTACTTCACCTTCGGTGTCGGCTTCGCCTGGATGTAGGCTGCACGACCGAGCGGTACGCACAATTTCGAAGTCTGAGAGCGGGAGGCGCGGCAGTGGCCGTGCCTCCCGCCGTCCGTTACGTTTGCAGGGCACCATCACCGACATCCGCACATAGAGGAGACCCGACGTGAGGCGTGCATTCCCGTTCGTGTTGACGGCACTGGTAGTGACCCTGAGCGGCTGCTCGGGGATCAAGGTCGAGACGGACTACGATCCCGCCGCCATACCCTCGTTCCAGCGCTACAAGACGTACACCTGGTTGCCCGACCCGACAGGCGGCGACCGGCGCGTACAAAACGACATCGTCGCGGCCCGCGTCAGAGAAGCAGTGGACGCCGTGCTGGCCGACAAGGGCTTCACCCTGGCGACCAGCGGCACGCCCGACTTCCTGATCGGCTGGTTCGCTTCCCTGGACGGCCGCATGGACGTCAGCCAGCTCAACACCTACTACGGCTACGGCTGGGGTCCCTGGTACGGCGCCGCCTACGGCAACACCTACGTGCGGTACTACGAGGAGGGCGCCCTGGTGCTGGACATCGTGGACGTGCGGTCCAACCAGCTCGCCTGGCGCGGCTCGGCACAGACCGAGATCGACCGGACGCGGCCCGAGAATGAGCGCGATCAGCTGCTGAACAAGGCGGTCAAGTTGGTGCTCGACCGGTTCCCGCCGCAGTTCTGAACAACGACCAACCGATACGCATCGTGACCGAACCCATCTCCCTCGCGCCCAGGACCGAAGGCGCCCTGAGCATGGTGAGCACCGGCGCCGCCGCGCGTCCCGGGCTTCCCGTGGAGCTGCTGCAGGACATCGCGCGCCGGCTGCAATTCCTGTGCATCCTGATCATGGGGCTCAGCATCGCCGGCCTGATCATCGCGGAGCTCACGCTACCCCCGACCAACCGGACCGAGCGAATCGGCGCCGACCTGCTCATCTGGACCGCGACCATCGCGATGTACTTCGTGGCCCGCAGCGGCCGTCTGCCGGCGGGCAAGCTGCTCGCACTGGGACAGGGCTACGAGATCGTTCTCGCCCTCGCGATCTCGATCCTCTCCGTGGAGTACAACTGGTTCGAGTCCACCCGGGTCGGCATGCTCTGGTCGCCGGTGGCCGTGTGGGTGCTGCTCTACCCCATCGTCGTGCCCAACACGCCACGGGCGACTTTCATCGCCTCGCTGCTGGCCGCATCGATGGAGCCGCTGGTCGCGGTAGGGTTCGCGGTGTTCGGCGACGACACGCTGCCCCAGGCGACCATGTTCCTGCGGCTGGTGTGGCCCAACATCGTCGCCGTGGTCCTGGCTACGCTGATCTCCAAAATCGTGTTCGGCCTCGGCGAGCAGCTCAAGAAGGCGCGCTCGATGGGGAGCTATCACCTGGAGGAGCGCCTCGGGGCCGGCGGCATGGGCGAAGTGTGGAAGGCCACCCATCGCCTGCTGGCTCGCACCGCGGCCGTGAAGCTGGTCCGGCCGGAGATGCTGGGCCGTACCGACGACAAAGGAGTCGCCACGGCGCTGCACCGTTTCGAGCGGGAGGCCCAGACCACGTCGGCGCTGCGATCGCCGCACACCGTGGAGCTGTACGACTTCGGCGTCTCGCGCGACGGCACGCTCTACTATGTGATGGAGCTGCTGGACGGGGTGGACTTCCAGACGCTGGTGGACAAGCACGGGCCGCAGCCGGCCGAGCGGGTGATCCACCTGTTGCGTGGGGCCTGCCACTCGCTGTACGAGGCGCATCAGAACGGTCTGGTGCACCGCGACATCAAGCCCGCCAACATCTTCGTGTGCCGCTACGGTGCCGACCTGGACTTCGTGAAGATGCTCGACTTCGGCATCGTCAAGCGGGCGCAGATCGAGGAACAGGACCGCAGCGAGCTGCAGCTCACGGCACAGGGCATGATCACGGGTACGCCGGCCTACATCGCGCCGGAGATGGCCATCGCCGAGGGTCCGGTGGACGGACGGGCCGACCTCTACTCGCTGGGGTGCGTGGCCTACTGGCTGCTCAGCGGCCAGATGGTGTTCGACAAGCCCAACCCCATGGCCATGGTCGTGGCCCACTCGAGCGAAATACCCAGGCCCTTGTCAAAGCGCACCGAGATCGAGGTGCCCGAGGGCCTGGAGCGGATCGTCATGCAGTGCCTCGCCAAGAGTCCTGACGACCGTCCCCAAACTGCGCGCGCTTTGTCGGACATGCTCGGCGCGCTGGAGATCGCCGGGAAGTGGACGGAGGAACGCAAGGAGGAATGGTGGCACAAGAACGGGCCGCCGCCTGACGCGTAATCGGGCCCGGCCGCCATGCGGGGGACGGCAGCGACAAAGGCCCGGCGACATGCCGGGCCTTTGCCGTGAGCGAGACACGGCCTCAGCTCAGCGAGGCCTAGCTCCCCACCCGTGCGTGCACCGTGCGGATCGCCGCGGCAAGCTCCCGGCTGAACTCCCCGAGGGCGCGGCTCAGCGCCGCGACGGAGCCGGCGGTGGTGGCGGTGTCGGCCGGCTGGGAGATGCGCAATACACGATTGTCGTACCGCTCGCCGCTCTCGCCGTCTCTGATCTCCCACCCAGCCACCAACTCGGCGCTTCCCGTAGCCGTGCGCTCGAACCGCACCACGCCGATGCTCACCGCATAATCGATCGACGTCGTGGTGTGCCAGGGATAGAGGTTGATGTCGTGCGTCTGCAGCAACACGGCGAGGTTGGCGGCCAGCGCCTCCGAGAAATCCCCGTCGAGCGCTCCCGCCCACCGCTCGTACTCGGAGACTGCCACCTCGTTCTCTCCCAGTCGCGTGATTAGTTGTGGCCGGTCCAAGTACTCAGGAATCTCAATGGGTCCAAGTCCCACGGTGGCATCGAGCGGCTCCCCCGAGGTCTCCGCCGGTTGCGTCTCGGCGATCGAGGTCAGCACGTAGAACTCCGACGGGTTCGATCGCGCGCCGAAGCAGCCCCCGAGGGTGACCGCCGTGCCCGCGGCGGCTACGACGAAGAGAAACGGATATCTCATGGCTTCTTCGGCTCCTCTTTGCCACGCACGATCGCGCTGGGGTTCTGTTCCAGGTAGTCGGCCAGGGAGCGCATCGCCCGGGCCGCACCGGCCAGATCCTCGAGCGTCTTCGTCATCTGCACGCTCATCGGCGACCGCGGATCCAACTGCGCCCGGGTGCTCACCAGTGTCGCCTGTAGCTCCCGGATCGCGGTGGTCAGCTCTGCCGATATGCCTTGGAGATCGTCGCCGAGGGTAGCCAATTCCCCATCGGCCCCCTCCGCAAACTGCTTGAACGCCTCGAGTCCCTCCTGGACACTCTTGAGCGTCGCGGGCAGATCGGATGCGGCAATGGCGTTGAAGCTATCCAGCGTGCGGGTGATGTCCTCGAAGATGGAGTCGAACGGCACCTTGTCGATCTGTTGCAGGATGTCCGCCATCCGCTCCTGAAGCGCGGCGAAGCCGGGGGCATCATATACCGGGATCTCCTTGTACGGCGACCCGGCGAGGTTCTCTAGGTCCACAGGGTCATCGGGGATCACATCGAGCTCGATGTAGCGCTTCCCCGTCACCATACTCTCCAGCACCAGCTTGGCACGGAACCCCTGCTCGATCATGGAATCCACCAGAGCGGGATTGGAAAGATCCACCACCGCCCCGCGGTGTCTGATGGACCGCATGTCGATCTCGAAGATCACCGGGATGCGGAAGTCATCCAGTGCCCGCTGCGTCCCGCTGAGATTCAGCAGCACCTCCCGGACGGTGCCCACCCGCACCCCCCGGAATTTCACGGGCGCACCGGGATCGAGCCCCGACACGTTGGCGTCGAAGTGCACCACGAACGGCACGCGCTCGCTGAACATCCGCCCCGAGCCGATCACCGTGACGGCCGAGGCGGCCAGAATCACGGCGCCTACCACGAAGGCGCCCACGGTTCGCGGGCTCGCACGCTTACTCATGTCCGTTCTCCCCACGCCGCAGGAAGCGACGCACCGTCGGGTTGTCGCTGTGGTCCCGCAGCTCGGTCGGTACCCCCATGGCGATCATCGTGCGGGTCTCCGCATCGAGGAAGATGCTGTTGGTGCCCACGGCGAAGATGCTGGGCAGCTCGTGCGTCACGATCACGATGGTCGCCCCCAGGCTGTCGCGCAACTCGACGATCAACTCGTCCAGGCGCCGCGAGCTGAGCGGGTCCAACCCGGCCGACGGCTCGTCGAAGAAGAGCACCTCCGGATCCAGCGCCATGGCACGGGCCAGCCCGGCCCGTTTCTGCATGCCGCCGCTGATCTGCGACGGGTAGAACTCCTCGAACCCCTTGAGTCCCACCAGCGCGAGCTTGAGGGAGGCGACTTCGTCGATCTCGGCCCTCTTCAGGTCGGTGAACTCCTCGAGCGGGACGGCCACGTTCTCCGCCAGCGTCAGGGAGCTCCACAGCGCGCCACTCTGGTACAGCACACCGATGCGCCGCATCAGCTGCTGGCGTCGCTCCGGTCCGGCCCGCGTGAAGCTCTCCTCCTCGTAGAGCACCTCTCCCTGGGCCGGCTCGTTCAGCCCGATCAAGTGGCGCAGCAGGGTGCTCTTGCCGCAGCCACTGCCACCCATCACCACGAAGATGTCGCCCCGATTGATCGCGAAGTTGAGGTCGCGCTGCAGCACGAAACTGCCATAGGCCATGGTGAGGTCGCGGACGGTGATGTGCGGCTGGGTCATCGTCGCCCCTCAGATCCCGAGCACGTAGAAGATCACCGAGAACGCCCCGGCGGCGGCGATGATGGCCACGATGCCCGTGACCACCGCCGACGTCGCCGCGTCACCCACGGCCGACGCGCTGCGGCCCGACTGCATGCCGCGCAGGCACCCCGCCAGGGCAATGAGCACCCCGTACACTCCACCCTTGAACACCCCGCCGATCGCACTCCCCATACTCACCGCCGAGACGGTCTGCTGGAAGTACTGCGTGAACGACAGGTCCAGCATGCTGATACCCACGAGCATGCCGCCCAGCATCCCAACGACATCGGCGTACAGGGTGAGCAGCGGCATCATCAGTACCAACGCGACCACCCGCGGAACCACCAGGAATTCGATCGGCGAGATCCCCGTCGTGGCAAGCGCATCGATCTCCTGATTCACACGCATGCTGCCAAGCTGCGCGGCGAACGCCGCTCCGCTGCGTCCCGCCATCACGATGGCAGCAATGAGCGCACCGGTATCGCGTGCCATGGCGACCCCGACCAGGTCCGCCACGTAGATGGCCGCTCCGAAGCTCTGGAGCTGGACCGCACCCACGAACGCCAGGATGAGCCCCAACAGAAACGACACCAGGGCCACCACCGGCAGCGCCTCGACGCCCGTCTGCTGGATCAGGATCCAGAGATCGGCCTTGCGGTAGCGGGCCTTGCCCACGAGGAACCGCCCCAGTGCCAGGACGACGTCTCCAATAAACCCGAGGACCTCGAGCACCGATTCCCGGGCTTCGAGCGTGGTCACGCCGATCCGCTCCAACAGTCCTTCGTCGACCTGTTCGCCGCGTGCGTCGGCCGCTTCGGGCACGGCCTCGGCCAGCGCGAGCAGGCGCTGTACGCCCGTGGGGAGTCCGCTCCGATCTACGGTGATGCCATGGCGCTCGCAGACCTGCTCCACTCGGCCCAGGAAGGTGACCACGCTGGTGTCCCACTCGCCGAGCGCCGCGACATCGAACGCGAGCGCCCGAGGCCGGTGGTGGCTGGTGAGCTCGCGCTCTACGGGCTCGGCCGACGGCACACCACTGTGCAAGCGCCATCGGCCCCGGAGCCGGACGAGGAGCGTCCCGTCTCCGGTCTGCTCAAACGCGAGTGATGCGGTGGAAGCGGTCATGGTATTCGAGGGCACGGCCTTGGATCGTAACGCCCGCGACCGAAACCCGCTACGACGCTCGTAGCGCTCAGCGCAACTCCGCCACCGCCGCGCGAATGTCCTCCATTCCCTGCTCCATCCGCTCCAGGTGGGTACGGAACGACAGCACACAGATGCGCAGCATGAACATGCCGTTCACCGTCGTGCCGGTGAGGTAGACGCGGCGCCGGGCGTTGATGCGCTCCAATAGCTCGCGGTTGAGGCGGTTCATCCCCTCGGTATCCAGACCCGGCCGCGTCAGGCGAAACGCCACGATCGAGAGCTGCGGCTCGGCCACGATCTCTACGTCTTCGATCTCGCACAGCTGCTCCCACGCCCACCGGGCCAGGTCCAGCTTCTCGTCCAACTGGTGCCGGAAGGCGCCAGCACCCGCCAGCTTGAACGGCAACCACACGCGCAAGCCCCGAAACGGACGCGACAACTCCGGCGAGAGCTGGCAGAAGTCCACGAACTCCTCGGTTTCGCTCATCGCGGGCATGTACTCGGCACCCAACGCATGCGCCCGCTCCAGCGCGGCGCCGTCGCGCACCAGCAGCGAGCCCGTGCCGTACGGCAGGAACAGCCCCTTGTGCGGATCGAGCGTGATCGAGTCGGCCCGCTCGAGTCCGCGCATTACGTGGTGCCCCCGCTCGGTGAGCGCGAAGAACCCGCCGTACGCCGCGTCGGCGTGGAGCCAGAGGCCGTGCCGCTGGGCCACGTCGGCGGCGCCCTCGAGGTCGTCCACGGCACCCGTGTTGGTGGTGCCGGCGCTCGTCACCAGCAGAAAGGGCTCCCGGCCGGCAGCGCGGTCCTGCTCGATCGACTCCTCCAGTGCGTCGAGCCGCAACCGGAAGCGATCATCGGAGGGCACCATCCTCACGCTCTCCGGCGGAAAGCCGGCGAGGATGGCCGCCTTCTCGACCGAGTGGTGCACCTGGTCGGAGGCATAGAGCGTTCCCCGCAGGAAGTCCGCGGGAAGCCGCTCGCGCCGCGCGGTGACAATGGCCGAGAAGTTGGCAAGTGAGCCGCCCGAGGTGAGCATACCGCGCGCCGCCGCCGGATAGCCCACGATGTCGCAGAACCAGCGCACGACGTTGGCCTCGAGTTGCGACAGGCCCGGCGCCGCAAGCCACACGCCCACGTACCGGTTCACGGCGTCCGCAATGAGATCGGCGACGGCGGCGTGGAAGATCCCGCCGCCGGGGATGTACGCCAGGTACCCTGGGCCGGCGGTATTGAAGCTCTTGAGCGCGGCCTGGAACACGAGATCGAGCAGCTCCTCGGGCGGTGTTCCCCGCTCCGGCATGGACTCCACCAGCGAGCGTGACAATTCCCGGGCACCGTCCAGGTCAAACGCCGGCTGCTCCGGCAACGACTCCAGGTGCACCACGATGCGTGCCATCGCGGTATCGACCAACGCCCGCATCTCGGGTCCGGTGAGCTCGAGGGGGGTGGGGTGTGAGTGCGTCATCATCCGCTCCGTCCACCGCGTGACCGGGCCGGGCAACGTCCCGGCCCGCGCGGAAATCTAGTGCCGCGACGGCCCTCACCGCGCGATGGCCGTGCCGCGGCCCCCGGCGTATCTTCCCCGCGGCTCACGGCGGCCGGTGGCCGCCACGCGAGAGGCCACACGCAACACGCACATCACATCGACTGCTCAGGTGTCCCATGACACGACTTACACTGGCGACCGTATTCGCAATCATGCTCCCCGCCGCACCGCTGTTCGGTCAGACGGCGACCCCCGAACATCCCTTCGGTACGTTGCGCGAGCAGGCCGTGCTGCAGCAGCAGTGGCTCGAGGACCGTCTCGAGGCGGTGCTGCCGCGACTGATGCGGGAGCGCGACGTCCAGATGTGGGTGATCCCCATGCGGGAGTACAACGAGGACCCGTTGTTCAAGGCCCTCGCCGCCCCCACGCGGTTCGCCGCCCGACGGCGCACGGTGTTCATCTTCTACGACCGCGGCCCCGAGGAGGGGGTGGAGCGCATCACCATCGGAGGCGGCTCGCAGGGCGGTGTCTATGAGGTGGTGCGCGCCACCGAGGAGGCACCCGACGGCCGGCCGCGCGAGTTCTGGGGCCGCGACCAGTGGAACTTCGTGGTGGACGTGATTCGCGAGCGGGATCCCCGCAACATCGCCGTCAACATCTCCCACGACCTGCGCTTCGCCGACGGCTTGAGCGCCGGGGAGTGGGAGCAGCTCCAGGAGGCGCTCGGCCCGGCGCTCGGCGCGCGCGTGGTGCGGGCCGAGACGCTGGCGCTCGACTACCTGGCGATCCGCGTCCCCGCCATGAGTGCGACGTACCTCCAGATGGAGGAGCTGGTCCACCACCTCATCGCCACCATGTTCTCCGACCAGGTCATCACGCCGGGCGTCACCACGACGGCGGACGCCGTGTGGTGGTTCCGCCAGCGCCTCAACGACCTGGGGCTGGGCACCTGGTTCCACCCTTCGGTGGACATCCAGCGGCACGGTGTGAGCATGGCCGACTCGACGGCGCCCGTCATCCTGCGGGGCGACGTGCTGCACTGTGATGTCGGCGTCACCGCCCTCAGGCTCAACACCGACACACAGCACATGGCGTACGTGCTGCGGGAGGGCGAGAGCGATGCGCCGGACGGCCTGAAGCAGGCCCTGGTCAACGGCAATCGGTTGCAGGACATCGTGCTGGCCGAGATGCGGCCCGGTCGCACCGGCAACGAGATCCTGCTCGCGGCGCTCGCGGCCATGCAGGAAGCCGGCATCGACGGCACCATCTACACCCACGCCATCGGCGAGCACGGCCACGGCGCCGGTCCGCTGATCGGCCTGTGGGACCGCCAGGACGGCGTGCCGGGCCAGGGCGACGTGCCGATTCGCGCGGGGACCTGGCACTCCATCGAGCTCCAGGCCACGAGCCCCGTGCCGGAGTGGGACGATGAGCCGGTGCGCATGATGCTGGAGGAGGAGGCCGAGCTCACGCCCGAGGGCGAGATGCGCTGGGTGCTGAAGCGGCAGTCGGCGTTCCACCTCGTGCGGTAGCGCGACGGCAGGCGTCGGTCCGGCCGCAACACGCACCGGCCAGCCGCCGACCTGGAGGATTCACCCAGCGCCCCGGGCGGGCTCCCACCCCCGCGGGCGTTGGGTATCTTTATGGCCGGGTCGTGGGTGTTCCGGCGGGTGGCCTCCGCACCGCAGCTGCGGCATCTCCACGCTTCGAAGACGACACCAGAGAATCGCTTCCATACAACCGTATCGCTCAGTGAGTGAGGACTGCATGAGCAACGTACGTCGGTACTCCGTTGGCCTGGCGACCCTGACGCTGGTCGCAGCCGGCTGCGCCTCGTCCGGCGGCCAGCAGCCTGCCCCGGTCCAGCCCGTCGCGGCGGCGCCCGAGACGGTCGCGGTCGAGGTCGAGACTCCCTACAAGGCCCTCGAGCCCGGTCGTTTCGACATGGGCAAGATGTGGACCTTCGAGAACGCGCCGCTGGACTACTTCGAGGAGGCGTACGACTTCCGGCCGTCGCAGGACTGGCTGGACCACGTCCGCATGGCCTCGCTGCGGCTCCCTAACTGCACGGCGTCGTTCGTATCCTCCGACGGCCTCGTGGTCACCAACCACCACTGCGCGCGGGAGAGCACCTCGAGCGTCAGCGAGGAAGGCGAGAGCCTGCTCGACGACGGCTTCTATGCCAGTACCATGGCCGAGGAGCGGCGCGTGCCCGACCTCTACATCGATCAGATGATCCTGATGGAGGACGTCACCGCGCAGGTCCAGGAGGCGGTCACCGTCATGGCGTCGCAGGAGCGGCAGGCCGAGGAGCGTGAGGCCCGGCAGGAGGCCATCGGGGACAGCACCAGTGCACTACATGGACTCGAGTGCAGCGTGACGGAGCTGTACAACGGCGGCAAGTACTCACTGTACTGCTTCAAGCGGTATGACGATGTCCGCCTGGTGTTCACGCCCGAGCTCAAGATCGGCTACTACGGCGGCGACCCCGACAACTTCACGTACCCGCGCTACAATCTGGACGTGACCTTCTTCCGCGTGTACGACGAGGACGGCAATCCCTACCAGCCGGAGCGCTACTACGGCTGGAGCGAGACCGGCGCCGCCGAGGGCGACCCCGTATTCGTGATCGGGAACCCCGGCTCCACCTCGCGGCTGAGCACCATGGCGCAGCTCGAGTTCAACCGGGACTACAACGAGCCGATCCTGGTGCACCTGCTCAAGACGCGCACCGACGTCCTGAAGCACTACATGGACCACCACCCGGAGACCCGCGACGACCTGATCAACGATTGGGCCAGTTGGATGAACGCCCTCAAGCTCTACATGGGGCGGGAAAAGGCGCTCAACGATCCAGCCGTCATGGGCCGCAAGCTCGGATGGGAGCTGGCCCTGAAGGAGGCCATCACGAGCGACCCGGAGCTGCGTCGGCAGTACGCCCACGTGTGGGACGAGATCGCGGAGCTGCGAGCCGGGATGGCCGAGTCCTATCCCGCCCTCTGGGCCCTGACCCCGTTCAGCGGGCTCGCGGCGCCGCAGACGATCCAGACGGCGGCCAACCTGCTGCAGTACGCCCAGATGGCGGGGAGTGCACCGCAGGAGCAGGTGGATGAGCTGCGCGCCGAGATCGAGGAGACGGAGATCGACGTGCGGCTCGACCGGCACATGCTGGAGGAGCGCGTCAAAGACGTGATCAAGTGGCTCGGAGAGGACGACCCGTTCGTCACCAGCGTGCTGCAGGGAGCTTCCCCCGAGGAAGGCACGGCAGCGTTCATGGAGCGGGCCACGCTGATCACCGATGCGGAGACGCGCAATGCACTGCTCGACAGCCCCACGCGCATCCTCAACAGCGCCGATCCGGTGCTCACGCTGGTGCGGGAGACCTTCCCGCGCTACGGCCAGGCAGCACAGCGGTACCGCCAGCTACTGGGCCAGGAGGAGGCGATCAACGCCCAGCTCGCGCTGGCCGTGTTCGAGGTGTACGGCACCGCTCTGCCGCCCGACGCCACCTTCACGCTGCGCATTGCCGACGGCGTGGTGCAGAGCTACGAGTACAACGGCACCAAGGCGCCGGCGTGGACGACTTTCTACGGCCTGTACGACCGACACTACGCGCACAAGGGCGAGGAGGACTGGGACCTTCCCGAGCGCTGGCTCGACCCGCCGGCCGACTTCGACATGGGCGCGCCGCTCAACTTCGTGTCCACCAACGACATCATCGGCGGCAACTCGGGCAGCGCGATCATCAACACTGACCTCGAGGTCGTGGGCCTCATCTTCGACGGCAACATCGAGAGCCTCAAGGGCGATTACATCTTCGACACCTCGGATGCGCGCGCCGTTTCGGTGCACTCCGCAGGGATCACCGAGGCGCTGCGGCACATGTACCGCCTCGATCGCATTGTCGAGGAGCTGCTGCGACAGTAGCCCTCACCGGTAGCACCGTTCGACCCGGCCCCCGTCGCTTCGCGCGGCGGGGGCCGTTGTTTGCCGCGGCACGCCGGTTGCCGCTCCGTGGAGCGCGCACGAAGTTTCAGCACCATGGACACGATCAACGATCTCGCCACCCCCGCCCTGCTGCTCGACCTCGACGTGCTGGAGCGCAACCTCGAG
>JBDGYO010000360.1:0-3059 GCA_039584015.1 Gemmatimonadota bacterium
CAGGGTGTCCGGCACCTGCGTCTCTACCGGGAGGGGCATGGTGCGTGGCATGCCCGCCTCCTCGTCTCAAGGGCGCTGGGAACGTAAGCGCCGGTTCCGGAGATGGTAAGGGGATCCATGCCGAGGCCATCCATACCCACCAAGAAAGTGAGGGCCACCTAGATCGCAGCCCTCACTATTCCAACCAGTTACGGATGGGCCCTCCAGGACTCGAACCTGGGACCGACGGATTATGAGTCCGCTGCTCTAACCACTGAGCTAAGGGCCCGGTAACGCATTAATTTCGGGGCGACACGCAGCCTTATCAAGGAGCGAACCGGATTGCCCCGACGGATCCTGCTGCTCGGCACCGCGATGCTGGTCTTCCTCACGCCGGATGCCTTTGCCCAGGCCTGCCCGGACGCCAAGCTGAAGCGCTCCCTCACCATCGTTGGCGGCTACGTGGTGCTGGAGGTGGCCGTCATCGCGCTGCGTCACGACGAGTGGTGGACCACTCCCTCGACCGAATTCCACGTCGACACGAAGGCCAGCCCGGCCCTGCAGCAAGACCGCCTGCTGCATGCCTGGGTCGGATACCAGGTGTCGCAGCTGGGTGCGTTGGCGTGGGATTGGGCCTGCTTCTCACCGGTCGCCGCCGGATGGCTGGGAGCCGCTCTCGGCGTGGCGGTCCAGCTGCCCAAGGAGATCGGCGACGGGCTGCACGAGGGCAAAGGCTTCGACGTGGCGGATTTTGCCTACAGCACGGCGGGCGCTGTCCTGCCGGCCCTACATCGCACATGGCCCGCTACCCGGTCGGTGCTCTACAAGGTCAACTACTGGCCGTCCGAGGAGTTTCGCACCAGTGGCGACGATCTCCCACAACTCAGCAACGACTACGCGGGCATGCGGTTCTTCCTCGCACTGAACCCGGGGCGCATGCCTGGAGGCGCCGGCTGGTGGCCCGACTGGCTCGGCGTGGCCTGGGGGCACAGCGTGGACCACTGGATCACGGCGGCACCGAATCACCAGTGGTACTTCACGACCGACCTGAACTTCCGGGGCATCCCGATCAAGGCGAAGTGGTGGCATTCGGTGGCAACGGTGCTCGACCAGTTCCACGTGCCGATGCCGGGAATAAAGCTGTATCAGGGCGAGGTCACTTTCGGGCTGTTTTGACCACTTCCTCGCACAGCTCTAGATGCGCATCCACCATCCGCGTGATCGTGAAGCGCTCCTCCACCCTCTTTCGAGCGGCCTCCCCTAGGCGCGCCCGCAGCTCGGCGTCACCGTGCAGCTGCTGCATCGCCTCACGCAGCCTCTCTACGTTGCCGGGCGGCACCATGAGTCCGGTGACGCCGGGCTCGCTCACCTCACGCACCCCGGTCGTGAGCGAAGTGGTGATCACGGGCAGCGCACACGCCATCGCCTCCACGGTCGAGATGCCGAACATCTCTGCCGGGCTCGTACTGGGGAGCACGAAGTAGTCGGCCGACTGATAGAACGCCGCAATCTCCTTGTCCCCAATGGTGCCGGCCCACCTGACCTGCTCGGCCAAATCGAGCCGTTCGACCTCCTGGGCCAGCCACTCCCTAAGCGGCCCGTCTCCCACAATCACGACCGTGAGATCGGTACCTGCCACCGCCTGCAGCAGCACGTCCAGGCCCTTGTAGGTCACGAGCCGGCCCACGAATACGGCGACCGGCCCCCTGGCGGGCGGGGGGAAGAGCTCCGGTCGTTCGGGGTGGGCTCGGGGCGCAAACCGCTTCTCATCCACGCCAAAGGGAATGATGTGGGCCTTCTCCAGGCCTGCCTGTCCCACATCCTTGGCGTGGTTGAGGTTGGACTTGGCCGCCATCACCACCGCGTCGGCCCTGCTGGCCACGCGGCGTGCCACGGGACGGTAGGCCATCGCGGCGGCCCGCTGCCGCTGCACGTCGGAGTGGTGGAACACGATCGTGGGCCGCTTGGGTCCCATCAGTACCGAGAGATCGGCCAGCGGATGCGGTCGGTGCACGTACACCACGTCGGCCGGCCAGCGGGACGCGGGTAGATACCCGGGCGCGATCGGCTGTGACCAGTAGACGCCGAACGTGGGGAGCCGGATGACGGTCACGCCGAAGCGCGGCGGCTCGGTGATGCGCTTGCCGGGATCTCGCACCCAGCTCGATCCCGTCGCAGCCACGACCCGCACGTCGTGCTCCCGGTCGGCCGCGCCCCTGGCGAGCGTCCAGACGACGTGCTCGATGCCGCCGGGGTCCGGTGGATAGAACTTGGCCAGGTGGAGGATCTTCACGTTGTGGTCGCTACGGGCGGCTCGATCCGTTTGGCGGCCTCGGAGAGGGTGGGCTGCACCAACTCCAGCAGCAGGTTGAGATCGAGCAGCAGCGAGCGGCGACCGAGGCGGCGTCGCAGGTGCACCTCCCCAATCCACCCCTCACCCTCGAAGGGACACACCACCTCCCACTCGTCCGGGTGGCGCTCGGGCCAGTGCTCCACGAACTCACCCTCCTGCAAGTGCCACACCCTGGCCTTGCCCCGTCGCTCCCCCGCGGGTGCAACCAGGAGCAGCACCTCGTCGAACTCCGTGGCGCGTGGCAGGAGCGCGATCCCACGCTTGAGATCCTCCAGCGTTTCGGCATGCTCCAGCCGCTCCGCGGCCCGGCGCAGCTCCACGTTAGCGGCGATGGCCCGGGGCTGCAGCGCCCCGCGGCGCGCCAGCCGGGCTAACTCGTTGAGCTCGTGCAAATGGAGGTAGCGAGAGGTGATCCACACGCCGGCGCCGATGATCAGGAGCGCCACCGCGAACGAGCGCACGCCGGGATTGATGAAGATCATCGCCACCAGCGCGAACAGGGCGCTCGCCGCGTAGATCGCGCCCGCAACCTGCCGCGGTGAGAGCCCGGCCCGCGCCAGGCGGTGGTGCACGTGCTCCTGATCGGGCTCGAACAGCGGGCGGCCTCGCACCAAACGCCGGAGGAGTGTTATCGTCGTATCGAACACCGGGACCCCAAAGGCAACCAGGGGGACGGCGATGGCGACGAGCGTGGGGCCTTTGGTCGAACCCTCCACGGCGAGGCCGG
>JBDGYO010000361.1:0-3050 GCA_039584015.1 Gemmatimonadota bacterium
CAATCGGAACAACCGGCTCCAGAAGCTGATCCAGCACCGGGCGCCGGAGGTGATCCTGCGCAACGAGAAGCGGATGCTGCAGGAGGCGGTGGACGCGCTGTTCGACAACGGTCGCCGCTCGAAGGCGATTCGCGGGCGTGGCAAGCGGCCGCTCAAGTCTCTCTCCGACATGCTGAAGGGCAAACAGGGGCGCTTCCGGCAGAACCTGCTTGGGAAGCGCGTCGACTACTCGGGCCGCTCAGTGATCGTGGTCGGTCCGGAGCTGCGGCTGCACCAGTGTGGGTTGCCCAAGACGATGGCGGTGGAACTGTTCAAGCCGTTCATCATCCACAAGCTGGTGGAGAAGGGCATCGCCGAGACGGTCAAACGTGCCAAGAAGATCGTCGAGCGGGAGAGCCCCGAGGTGTACGAGATCCTCGAGGAGATCATTCAGGACCATCCGGTCCTGCTGAACCGTGCGCCCACGCTGCACCGCCTCGGTATCCAGGCGTTCGAGCCGGTGCTGGTGGAGGGGAAGGCAATCCGTATCCATCCGCTCGTCTGCGCGGCATTCAACGCCGACTTCGACGGTGACCAGATGGCCGTGCACGTTCCGCTGTCCTTCGAGTCCCAGCTCGAGGCGCGGGTGCTCATGATCTCGAGCAACAACGTGCTGAAGCCGTCGGACGGACGTCCTGTGGCTGAGGCGAGTCAGGACATGGTGCTGGGGTGCTACTTCCTGACCAAGGGGCCCGAGGATCCGGACGAGGCGATGAAGCAGGCGCCGCACGTGGGCTCGCTCCCCGAGGTGGAGACGCGCATCGCCAACGGCGATTTCGCGTACCAGGAGCCCATCAAGTTCTGGTACCAGCCGCCGCCCGAGGCGGCGGACCAGGAGGCCGGGTGGGTGGACACGACCGCGGGCCGGGTGCTGTTCAACAGCATTCTTCCCCGGACGCTCCTTGCGGAGTTGGGTTTCCAGAACGCCGTGATGCGCAAGAAGGCGCTCTCGGAACTGGTGTTCGAGGCGTACCGGCGCGCTGGTCTCTCTGAGACGGTGCAGTTTCTGGACCGCCTGAAGGAGTTCGGCTTCCGTTACGCAACGGTCGGTGGCATTTCCATCGGCGTCGAGGATCTCGAGGTCCCGGCGGAGAAGGCCGAGATCCTGCACGCGGCCACCGAGCGGGTCGAGCGGTTCCAGCGCGCGTACACCACCGGGCAGATCACCTTCGGCGAGCGGTACAACAAGGTGATCGACGCGTGGACCCACGCCAACAGCGACGTGGCCGGCGCGATGGTGCAGAACCTCTCCCGCTCGCGGGAGGGCTTCAACCCGGTGTACATGATGTTCGATTCCGGCAGCCGTGGGAGTCGCGACCAGATCCGGCAGCTCGCCGGCATGCGCGGTCTCATGGCCAAGCCGCAGAAGAAGCTCACCGGCGGCATCGGCGAGGTGATCGAGAGCCCGATCAAGTCAAACTTCCGTGAGGGGCTGACCGTGCTCGAGTACTTCATCTCGACGCACGGCGCACGGAAGGGTCTGGCCGACACGGCGCTCAAGACGGCCGACGCCGGGTATCTGACCCGCCGCCTCGTGGACGTCGCGCAGGACGTGACGGTCACCGAGGACGATTGCGGCACGATTCTCGGGCTCGACATCTCCGCGCTCAAGGAGGGCGAGGACATCATCGAGCCCCTGCGGGAGCGCATCGTTGGCAACGTGGTGGCCGAGGACGTATTCGATCCTCACGAGTCGGACGAGCACGGCGACCCGCTGCTCCTAGCCGCGGCCGGCGAGCTGCTGGACGAGGAGTCGGCGGCCGCGATCGAGGATTCCGGGATCGAGAGTCTGCGAATCCGGTCGGTCCTCACCTGCGAGGCGCGGCGTGGGATCTGCCGCATGTGCTACGGCCGCAACCTGGCCACCATGCAGATGGTGGACCTGGGCGAGGCCGTGGGCATCCTGGCGGCGCAATCGATCGGCGAGCCGGGCACGCAGCTCACGCTCCGCACGTTCCACATCGGCGGGACGGCGGCGCGGATCGCCGAGCAGACGGCCCGCAAGACCAAGCTCGAGGGCACCATCGAGTTCGGCGGCCGGATGCAGGTGGTCGACACCAAGGATGGCACACGCGTGGTGACCGGCTACGACGGCGAGCTGGTGTTGCTGGATGCCGACGGCCAGATTCGCTCGCGGTTCCAAGTACCGCTGGGTGCGAACCTGGCGGTGGCCAGCGGTGACAAGGTCAAGCGGGACGGGCTGCTGTTCACGTGGGACCCGTATGCCAACCCCATCATCACGGATGTCGAAGGCACTGTCCGGTTCATCGACATCGTGGAGGACGAGACGGTCCGGGAGTCGCTCGACGAGATCACCGGCCTGCGTCAGCGCGTGATCATCGAGGATCGTGAGAAGAAGCTCCACCCGCACCTGGAAGTCGTGCAGAAGAAGGGCGGGAAGGAGCGGCGCGTGCGGAACTACGTGATTCCCGAGGGCGCGCAGCTCACGGTCGACGACGGCCAGAAGGTCAGCGCCGGCACGACCCTCGCCAAGATCTCGCGGGAGGCCTACAAGACGCGCGACATCACCGGCGGCCTCCCCCGCGTGGCGGAGCTGTTCGAGGCGCGCCGGCCCAAGGACCCAGCCACGATCTCTGAGATCGACGGAGCTGTCAGCTTTGGTGAGATCAAGCGCGGCAAGCGTGAGATCCTGGTCCACCCCGAGACGGGCGAGCCGCAGCTGTACGAGGTCCCGGCCGGGAAGCACTTGCGCGTCCACGAGGGCGACAAGGTCCGGGCGGGCGACCGGCTCACCGAGGGTCCCGTCAACCCGCACGACATTCTGCGGATCAAAGGACCGCGCGCGGTGCAGGAGTACCTCCTGAACGAGGTCCAGGAGGTATACCGACTGCAGGGTGTGAAGATCAATGACAAGCACATCGGCGTCATCGTGCGCCAGATGCTGCAGAAGGTCAGGGTGATGGATCCGGGTGACACCGACTTCCTCGAGGGCGAGCACGTGGACCGGCTCGTCTTCCGCGAGAGGAATGAGCGGGTGATCAGAAAGAGCG
>JBDGYO010000362.1:0-6299 GCA_039584015.1 Gemmatimonadota bacterium
ATCGCCCGTCGAGCTCGTGACCTCCACGTTGGGGGCCTTGCCGGCCAGCGCGGAGATCACGTTCGGTTCCTTGGCGTCGGCAATCTCCTCTCCGCTCACCGAGTTGATCGTGACGGCGAGCTTCGCCCGCTCCATGCGCATCCCCTGCCCGGTCACGACCACCGCTTCGAGCAGGAAGGGGTCGGATTCGAGGATGAAGTCCCGCGTGATCACGGCACCTGGTTGGAGAGCGACCGTCACCGCCTGCGCCTTGAGCCCGATGCGCCGGGCGGTGAGGTCGACCACTCCACCGCCGTCCAGCCGCGACGCGGGAACCATGAGCTGATAGGTTCCGTCCTGCCCCGTTGTGGTGCTGAGGCGCAGAGCCGCGATCAGCACCTGCGCCTGGCTGACTGGCTGCCCGGCCTCGTCGGTGACCGTGCCGGTGATGGTCATCTGGGCCTGCGCTTCGGCAAGGGCCGCTGCGAGCAACAGCGGGAGGAGGAGCAGCGTCACTCCCACGTTCTTCCATCGACGACCAGAAACCCGACTCATACGCTCGCCTCGCTCTGAGCGAACACCACACCCGCTGCGCAGAGCCCGGCACTGGAGGGCGCCGGCCCCGCGTCGGGAGGGGGTTACTTCGCGGGTCTCACATACGAGCCGTGCCGAGCCAACGGCGGGCAGCTGGGGGGACTGATTCCCACGGCAGCAGCCCATGAGCGCTGATCGCGCACGGGGAGCACGTCGGTGGTTTGGCGGTCGCGTCGCGGTGGGCGCCCTGGCGTGGGCGTCGCGCTGGCGGCGGGGCCGTCAAGCCATCGGCGCTGCGTGTCGCGGTCAGGACGAGGTCCGGTGGAGGGCTCCGGACACGCTGATCGCACCGCTGGCTATGCTACGGCGATTATTGCTGTCGGTTTTCTCGACAGCCTAAAGTGCAACCGAAACTGTCGGAGCACCAGGCCTATGGTGGGGCAGCAGGTGTTCGATTTGGGACAGTGCGTACTGGATATTTCGACAAAATCTGTCGGTGTTGTGTGGGGCCCGACCGAACGGGCAGATGGTGAGCGCTCGGATTCGGCGGGTCTACCCCACCGGCTACCGGCCCGCGTACTCCACGAGCAGTGCCTGGAACCGGGGGTGGTCGCGAATCAGGTCCCAGCGCGGGTCGAGGCGGAGCGTGGGGACACTGACCCAAAACGACGGCCCGGCCAGCAACCGCTCGATCTCCTCCAGCGCCGCCCGCGCGTCTCCGGCTTGCGCGAGGACCTGCGCCCGCTGTTCCGCTACCATCGGGCCGAAGACGGCGTCCTCGCGGTAGACCGGATCCTGCTCGAGCCGGCGGGCCTCCCGCAGGGCCTCCTCGCGCCGGCCCAGGCCGGCCAGCGCCAGGCCGCGGGCCGCGTGCAAGCGCCAGTCGTCCGCGGGTGCGGCGGCGAGCGCGGAGTCCGCAACCATCAGTGCAGCGTCGAACGCCGCGCGCGCCGCGGCAGGGTCGCCGCGCAATTGGTGCGCCCAGGCCGCATACAGGGCTGCCGGCTGGAACTTGTGATAGGCGTCGACCACGTGCATCCGTGACGTCGCGAGCAGCCCCAGCAGACTGTCGGCCTGCCGCTCCCACAGGAACAGCTCGGCGCGCCATACGGCGGGGCTCCCCGGATTGCGCTCGAACTTTGCGTCGGGTGGCAGGCGGTCCAGTACCGCCCGCAGCGTGTCCAGCTCGCCGCGCCACGTGAGGTAGACCCATCCCTTGGTGAGGGCGGCCAGATGCAGATCTGGCGTGAGGGCGAGTGCCTGGTCGAACGCGCGCGCGGCCTCGGCGTAGCGGTCGATGATCCAGTTGGTGTAACCGAGGCCATCCTCCAAGAGGTTCGCGTCGCGCGGGTTGAGCTGTGCGGCCTGCTCGCACGCAGGGACGGCCTCGTCCCAGTTCCCGAGACGCCGGTGCACCGAGCAGATCTGCCACCACGCTTCGGCGTCGTTAGGCTGTCCCTGGAGGGCGACCGTGTACTCCGCTAGCGCGCGCCGCCATTCGCGGACCACGTAGTGCACCCGTCCCATGGCCATGTGCGCCTCAGGCAGGTCGGGGTTCAGCCGCAGCGCGGCCTCCGCCTCCTCGCGCTGCCGCTGGAAACGCTCGGCCGAGGCATCGAAGCGAATCTGGTACATCAACCCATGCACGAGTGACAGCCGCGCGCGCGCCAGCGCGAAGTCCGGATCGAGAGCCAGTGCCTGCTCGTACAGCTGCTGGGCAATCTCGAGGTTCTGCCTCAGCGCGTTGGATCGGCGGCGGTATTCCTCGCCTTGGAGGTAGAAACGGTACGCCTCGGGATTGTCCGTCGGCGCAGTCTCAATGACGCTCGCCTCCCCCGGCGTCAGCACGGCCCCCACCGCCCCCACGATCTGCTGCGCCACCGCGCTCTGGATCGCAAACGCGTCGTCCAGCGTGCGGTCGTAGCTCTCCGCCCACAGGAGCTCTTCGGTCTCGACGTCGATCAGCCGCATGCTCGCCCGCAGGCGCTCCCCCTCTACCTGCACGCCGCACTCCACCACGGCGCCCACCCCCAATTCCGCCGCAATCGTGTCGAGCGGCTTCGCCGTCTGGGCGTACCCCAGGACGGAAGTGCGGCTGATCACCCTGAGGGCTGCCACCTTAGCCAGTTGGGTCAACAGCTCGTCGTGCAGCCCGCTCGCGAAGTACGCCTGGGAGGCCTCCGCCGTGCGGTTCTCGCACGGCAGCACCGCGATGGCCGTGCGGGGATGCGTCGCGCCCACGCCCGCCGGCCGCAGCCGCTGGCCCAGCACCAGGGCGCCCACCAGCACGGCGAGCACCGTGGCGCCAAGCAGCACACGTTGGGAGACCGTCGTGCGGGGCGGTGCCGTCACGCCCCGCATCAGCGCCTCGACGAACTCCTCGACCGTCGCATACCGATCCGCCGCCGTGGTCGCCAAGGCCCGCTGCACCACCTGCTCCACCCCCTCGGGCACCGTGGACCGCACCGTCCGCACCGAGCGCGGCGGCTCCGTCACCTTGCGCGCCAGAATCGCCTGCGCACTCGTCCCCGGGAAGCACACAAGCCAGCGCATACAGATCGCTGCGCGCATCCACCTGCTCCACCCCGCTCGCCTGCTCGGGACTCATGTAGGCCGGGGTGCCCACCGCGAGCCCCGTCTCCGTGAGCCGCTCGCCCCCGGCCACATCGATCGCGCGCGCGATCCCGAAGTCGGCCACCACCGCGTGGCCCCCCTCGAACAGAATGTTGTCGGGCTTGATGTCGCGGTGCACGATCCCCTGGGCGTGCGCATGGGCCAGGGCCTCGGCCACCTCCTGGGTGATCTGCAGCGCGTCGTCGAGGGGGAGCTGCCGCTCGCGGGCCAGGCGATCGCTTAGTGACTCGCCCTCCACGTACGGCATCGTGTAGTACAGGAGGCCGTCGGCGTCACCCCGGTCGTGCAGCGCCAGGATGTTGGGATGGGTCAGCCGGGCCGCGATCTCCGTCTCGCGCAGGAAGCGCTCGCCACCCAGCGAGGACGCCAGCTCCGGCCGCAGCACCTTGAGCGCCACTGGGCGGTCGAGCTTGCGGTCGTGGGCGAGGTACACCACTGCCATCCCACCACGACCCAGCTCGCGCTCGATCGTGTAGCGGTCGCTGAGAGCGCTGCGAAGTTGCTCGAGGACGTCCGACACGCGCCGAATCCCGGGGATCGTGTTCGGCCACAATAGGCCCCGCTGCCGGGATGCGCCAGGCGCTGAGTCTTATTGTGCGCGCTCGCTTCAAGGGAACAATACGCGTACCGGTATGTAGCTGTTACTGGTCGTGCCGTCTCCGAGCTGGCCGGTAGCGTTGTAGCCCCAGCAATAGGCGATCCCGCCGGCTGTCACGCCGCAGGTGTGGAACCCGCCAAGGCCCAGCGTCGTAAAGCCGAGCCCGCCAGAGACTGGCACTGGGGTCATGCGGTCGACCATCGTGCCGTCTCCGAGCGGGCCGGTAGCGTTCCCCCCCCAGCAATACGCAGTTCCGCTGGCCGTCAGGCCGCAGGTGTGCAAGCGCCCCACGCTCACCGCGGTGAAGCTGAGCCCACCTAAGACCGCCACCGGGGTCGCGCGATCGGTCGTCGTGCCGTCTCCGAGCTCGCCGTAATAGTTCCACCCCCAGCAATAGGTGCTCCCGCTGGCCGTCACGCCGCAGGTGTGGAAGTCCCCTGCGCTCACGGTGGTGAAGCCGAGCCCACCTAAGACCGCCACCGGGGTCGTGCGGTGGGTCGTCGTGCCGTCTCCGAGCTGACCCGAGGAGTTCTGGCCCCAGCAATAGGCGCTCCCGCTGGCCGTCAGGCCGCAGATGTACTTGGCCCCCACGCTCACTGTGGTGAAGCTGAGCCCACCTAAGACCGCCACCGGGGTCGTGCGGTCGGTCGTCGTGCCGTCTCCGAGCTGGCCGAAAACGTTGGACCCCCAGCAAAAGGCGCTCCCGCTGGCCGTCACGCCGCAGGTGTGGCCGGCCCCCGCGCTCACTGTGGTGAAGCTGAGCCCACCAGAGACCGCGACCGGGGTCGTGCGGCGGGTCGTCGTCCCGTCTCCGAGCTGACCCCAGGAGTTCCTGCCCCAGCAGTAGGCGCTCCCGCTGGCCGTCAGGCCGCAGGTGTGAGAAAACGTCCCCGCGCTCACTGCGGTGAAGCTGAGCCCGCCCGAGACCGCCACCGGGGTCGTGCGGCGGGTTGTCGTGCCGTCTCCAAGCTCACCCCAGGAGTTCAGGCCCCAGCAGAAGGCGCTCCCGCTGGCCGTCAGGCCGCAGGTGTGGCCTTCGCCCATGGCCACTGCGACGAACATCTCTATCTCGACAACCAATGCCGCGTGGCCGGGCACACCGCGCGCCGCCGCCGTGATCACCGTTTCACCGGGGCTCACGGCCGTCGCCAGACCCGCTATATCCACAATGGCCACGGTCTGGTCCGACGACACCCACAGGAACGTCACGTCCTGGAGGGTGGAGCCCATCGCGTCCCTTGCCACAGCGATGAACTGCTGTGTGGCACCAATCGCGGTGAGCGTCTGCGATTGGGGACTGACCTCCACCGTCGCCACAGCCTGGCTCACCGTGATAGCAGCCGAGCCCGATACGCCGGCCGTGGTCGCGGTGATAGTCGCCGTTCCCTTGCCACTGCACCGCACTGCAGCGTCTGGCCAATCGCTGCAAGTGTGTCCACCACCGGGCTAACCTCCACCTGTGCCACTGCAGATAGTTGGGCCGGAGCGGGTTGTGTGGGGCCGCCCTCGCCGCACCCGGACAGCAGGAGTCCAAGTGGCAGTGCGAGGAGACTCGCCTGAAAACTGCGGGGAGCCCTCATTGCGTCCTCCTGAATGGACCTACCGCTACCCCAAGATAAGAAACGCTGCATGGCGGTGACCCACAGCCCTCCGAGCCGCTAGTCCGCCCGACCGTGGCCCCATACTGCGGTGCCGCGGTCAGGCAGCGATCAAGTGCGGGGAGATACCAGTCAAGTTGCCACAGCGGGAGTAGTTACGGTTCCCGGTTGCACCCCGGCGCCGTGCGCTGGCCTCGGCTTGCTCTGGGCTCATGTACGCAGGAGTGCCTATGGATGCGGCACCTTGAGCCCGCGTTTGATCTAGCTGGAGGTCGTGCGAAGGCGGCGAATGGGATGTGTAGTCCGCAGGTCCAGTCACCTGACTATGCTCCCTGGTAGTCAGTTGCGGTCCCGCGCGAGGCCGACAATGGGACGTACGGTGGAACGGAGCCTCCAGTAGGTCCCGGAGCAGTGGCGAGACGGCTCACCATCAGCTGCGCACACGCTTACATCAACACACCTCAGCAGGTAACCGAGGCGTCGTGGATGGGCAATCCACTGCACATGTCCAAGGCCTTGTCGGATAGTCACCTCGAATGCGATGTGCCTTGCGTGTGCCCTCGCTGCAGAACCCGCACCTCCGGTGGGCTCTGGAATCCTCAACTGGACACGCCCGAGCGGACGTGTCCATCGGGCTACTCAGAGCGCTTCAGATAGGGCGCGTACCAGTCACGCCTCTGGACTACCTTCGCGACTGTTGTGTGGTGCCAGCGGCAATGACCCCCTCCGACGCCAGTTCCGCCGCAATGGACCGATAGCTACGTCCCTGCCGCCAGCCTTGGATGATGCGGCGCACAGTCTCCAGCTCCTCGGGCACGGGCACCATCCGGCCCCGCCGGCCGTTGGCTCGAAAGCCCAACGGCGGGTGGCTGGTGGGCTGGCCGTTCTTCCGCTTGTACGCCAGGGCATCCCTAGTCCGCTCAGCGATCAGCTCGCGCTCCATCTGCGCTAGTCCT
>JBDGYO010000363.1:0-3030 GCA_039584015.1 Gemmatimonadota bacterium
CGGTGAACTGCTGCGTCACTCCCGACTCCAACGCGATGTCCCTGGGCAAGACGACGAGCCCGTTGAGCTCTTCTTCCACACCCTCGACATCCGTACACCCTGCCGCCGCCACCGTCAGGCCAACGATGGTCACCGCTCGAATGAGCTCGACCCAGCGTGACAAACCGTGCCTCAGCGGTATAATGACCTCCCCCAGACGCCCTTCGACGGAGGCGGGCGAGCCTTACTGCCGATAGGTGAAGCTATTGAACACTCGGTAGAACGCCTGGTCGAACTGCTTCACCGCCCATAGGGGTGAGAGTGACCAGTTGTTGGGGCATGTCTCGGCCGGGCTGTTGCGCAACCCCTCCAGGATCGCATCGTACCGGTCCCGATAGGTCGCATCGCCGCTATAACGATAGAACCACGCATATCCCGGCAGCATCATTCCACTGAGACAGGGCTCCGGGTTGTCGTTGTCGTCGCTGCTGATGAACTGGCTCACATACATGAAGGCTTTGTCCGTAACATGCCAAGTGTTCTCCCACGTCCAGTCCAAGCTCTGCTTCAGCCACACCGGAATGCGCACATCCTGGTCGATCCCGTCGTAGTAGCGGATCATCGCCGTCCACAACATCCCCACCATGAACTGCTTCTGCGCGCTCTGACCACTGTTGGCGAAGTTCGTCCCGGCCACCTGCCCACTCGGCAGCTGCGCGGCAATGGCCGCATCCACCGCCGCCTCGATCCGCCCCACACCGTCCCACCGCCCGATGAACGGCGAGTTCACCTCGTACGCGTCTATCGTGGACATCAGCTCGCGCGCTTTGAGCCGCAATCCACCCAACTCGTACGGATCAAAGCTGCTCGCCGCCAGCATGAAGTCGGCCATGTTGCCGACCCGCGTGCGGGACAGCTCCGCACCTGTCATCGAGTAGTGCAGCGCGACCCCCTCGCTGTTGCCGTGCCACTCGTTGTAGGCGTTGCCGTTCCATGGGTCATTCATCGCATCGTCTCGGTACGACGTTGCCATCCGCGTCGCCCGATCCCACCAGGTAACGTCCCCGCTCCGGAACCACTGCGAATACGCTGTGTGTGGATGCTCGTACTGCGCCCCACCCCGCAGGGCCACATCGCCAAACTGCGTCCACTGCGCCTCGCCCGCAGGATCGTAGTCATCGCTCTGCGCCTGGATGTCCGGTGTGATCGTGCTGTTCGCCTCCGTCAAGAGCGCACCCGCCAGCAAGGTGGTCACCAGGTAGTCCGGCGACGACGGCAGCGCCACCGCCAACGGTTCGCTCGGCGGAGTCGTCTTGCTGAGATCCGTCGTCGTTCGGGCTGTCCCTAGTCCCAACTGCCCCGACTTCGGTGTCATGTCCGGCAGATCGTACTGGAACTGCACCAGGATCGACCGCACCGAGCCATCGGGATGCCGCCCCTCCAACGCCTCCACGTACACTGCTTGCTCCTGACCCTCTACCCATACCTGTACGTCCCCCACGTCGCCCGCCTGCAGCGCACCCGGTGCCAAGGGGATCCCGTTGCTCACCAGCACGACCCCACTCCCCCCCGCCAACCGCTGCACCGCCAACGCTATCCCACTCGGTGGTGGTGCGGTGATAGTCACGGCGGCCGTGTCGTCGAGGGTCCCCCCCTGCTGCGTCGCCACGACATGGAAGTCGCCCGCCGCGCTCCCGGCCGTGTACAGGCCCGCCGAAGTGATGGTTCCGCCCGTGGCACTGTAACTCACGCTTACGCCCGCGAAGCTCCCATCGCTCATCCGCCCCACGGCGTTGTATTGCTGGGTTGCCCCCGCCTGCAGCGTCACCGTTGCGGGCGTGAGCACGATCTCCTCTAGCGTCGGGTCGGGGCCGCCGCCACCCGGATCAATCGGCTCGTCGGAACACCCCATGATCGCCGCAACAAATGCCGCGCCGAGGATTAGCCTGGCGTAGGGTCTACAGCGTCGAAGTTCGTGAATTGGGAACATGGATACCTCTCCGGCTCAGCGAGACCACGGCGGCACTCGTGTCACCGCCGTAGCCGTCGCTTGGACGCAGTCAGACTATACACTGTCATGACGCCCATGCACCGCCCTACGCCCTACCAACTGTGGCACGCGCGCAACAACAGCCGGCGTCCCACCGGTAGCCGGCGCCGCTCGAGGCAGCACCACGCACTACCGTGTGTCGGGCCAACACTCAATGAGGCAACGGTTTACGTGGTGCTAGCCGACACGGGCCGCGGTGGTCGGGCCGATTCGCTGACGTTCGAGTCGATCCCTTGTGCTGCAGGTCTCTTGCCAGACGAGCACCTGCGGCACTGACGCCTGTCCCATAGACACGCATCCCCCCAGGGCAGCGTGCCCCGGGGGGATGCCGTGCCGGTACCATCTACCACTACTGCCGGTATGCGAAGCTGTTGAACACCCGGTAAAATGCCTGGTCGAACTGCTTGATTCCCCAGAGAGTGTTGGTCGACCAGTTGGAAGTACAGCTTTCCTTCGGGTTGTCGCGCAGACCGGCCAGAATCGCGTCGTACCTGTCCCGATACGTTGCATCGCCGCTGAACCGGTAGTACCACGCATAACCCGGTAGCATCATTCCATTGAGACAGGGCTCCGGGTTGTCGTTGTCGTCACCGCTGATACGCCGACTGACATACTTGAACCCTTTCATCGTCGCATCCCAGCCGTTGTCCCATGTCCAGTCGAGGCTTTGCTTCAGCCATACCGGGATCCGCGCATCCTGGTCGATCTCGTCGTAGTAGCGGATCATCGCCGTCCACAACATCCCTACCATGAACTGCTTCTGCGCACTCTGACCACTGTTGGCGAAGTTCGTCCCGGCCACCTGCCCACTCGGCAGCTGCGCGGCAATGGCCGCATCCAGCGCCGCCTCGATCCGCCCCACACCGTCCCACCGCCCGATGAACGGCGAGTTCACCTGGTAGGCGTCCAGCGTGGACATCAGCTCCCGCGCTTTGAGCCGCAATCCACCCAACTCGTACGGATCAAAGCTGCTCGCCGCCAGCATGAAGTCGGCCATGTTG
>JBDGYO010000364.1:0-3026 GCA_039584015.1 Gemmatimonadota bacterium
TACTCCGGGCCGCCCAGGCCGTCACCCCCTACATCTCTACGCTGGGTGACGAGTACCCCGGGGTACGGGCCGCCGAGCTGCTCGCCAAGATCCCGGTACTGACCGACAACAGCGTCGAGCTGCTGGTGGACGGCGACGCGACCTTCGCCAGCATCTTCGAGGGAATCGAGCAGGCCGAGGAGTACATCCTGGTCCAGTTCTACATCGTGCATGCCGACTCGTTGGGGCGCGAGCTGCAGCAGCGGCTGATCGCCAGAGCCCGGGAGGGCATCCGGGTCTACTTCCTGTACGACGAGGTAGGAAGCCACAAGTTGCCGCGGCGCTACCGCCGGGAGTTGGAGGACGCCGGCGCACAGATCCGCGACTTCCACAGCCGCAAGGGCCCGTGGAACCGCTTCCAACTCAACTTCCGCAACCACCGCAAGATCGTGGTGGTGGACGGCCGGGCGGCGTGGGTCGGCGGGCACAACGTGGGCGACGAGTACCTGGGGCTGGACCCCGACTTCGGAGCGTGGCGGGACACGCACGTCAAGCTGGTGGGGCCCGCCGTGCAGCCCGTGCAGCTCTCGTTCTACGAGGACTGGCACTGGGCCACCGACCAGATGCCGCAGCTCGATGCAACCCCCACGCCCGCCGAGGGCGGCACGGCGCACGTGCTCGTCATGCCGACCGGACCGGCCGACACGCTGGAGACCGCGGGGCTGATGTTCACCCACGCGATCCACTCGGCGAAGGAGAGGATCTGGATCGCCAGCCCCTACTTCGTGCCCGACGAGGCGGTGATGGCCGCGCTCCAGTTGGCCGGCCTGCGCGGGGTGGACGTGCGCATCCTGATCCCCGACAATCCCGACCACCTGCTGGTGTACCTCGCCGCCTTCACCTATTTCCAGGACGCGTCACACACGGGGGTGCAGATCTACCGCTACGAGGAAGGCTTCATGCACCAGAAGGCGATGCTGGCGGATGGCGCGACCGCCGCCGTCGGCACGGCCAACCTCGACAACCGCTCCTTCCGGCTCAACTTCGAGATCACGGCCTGGGTGGTAGACAGCGCATTCGCCGGCGAGGTGGAGCAGATGTTCCTGGCGGACTTCGCCCGGTCGCACGTGATGGTGCCGAGCGACTACAACGACCGCTCGTTCTGGTTCAAGCTGGGGGCGCGGCTCTCCCGGCTGGCCGCGCCGATCCTGTAGCCCTACCCCACCTCCACCGGCTTGCTGGTGCGCGGCCCCCGCTTCACCTCGTGCTCCGGAGGCAGCTCAAGGTTGGTGATCTCCTCGGTTACCTCATAGTCGTAGGCCGGGTAGTCGTACAGCGGCATCCGGGGCTCGGTCTGCCCGATCGAGTAGCCGTACACGCTCTCGTACTCCGGCACCTTCTCGCCCATTGCGTTGAGCTGCCCCAGGTACTCTCCGATCGACTTGGACTCGATCACGATCACCTTACCCTGGCGGTCGATGATCGGGCTGTGCTGCCTGGTGCGGTCGTGATCGAACTCCAGCACGCGGCGGCCGTAGCGGGTGATGCCGATGACCCGGAAGGTCAGGCTCTTCCCTACCGCCGGCAGATTGAGCACGCTGCGGTCGGTGGCCAGGAACGGCACCGAGCAGCGCCCCCGCAGGTCGCTCACGTCGTGCACCATGGACTCGGCCCGCTCCGGGAGCTGACGGATCGCTTCGTGATAGCGTTCCGGGATGCGGCCGATGGTCTTCTCCTCCATCTCCTCCTGCACCACGCGGGCCACCGGTGCGTAGTTGAACTGCGTGTCGCGGTAGCCCTTGACCACGAAGGTGTAGTACGGCAGCACGCCAATCTCGTTAAGGACTTCCCGCAGCTTCGCGGTATGGCCGCGCCGCGACGCCGCCGCCGTGAACACGAGCTGGTTGGTGACGATCCAGCCGGCCGCGATGGTTTGTGCCACCGCCTCGCGCGCCTCCGGCGTCACCTCCATAGGCGACTCGAAGTGCGCCTGAATCACGAATTGCCGCACGCCGACTTTGGAGGCCTTGTCCTTGAAGCGCCGCAGTATCCCGGTCAGCTCGGGCGTGATGCGCTGCGGCAGATAGGCGTGCAGCCGGCTACCCAGACGCACCCGTACCAGCTCCGCATACTTCTCTCCATCCTTGCGCTGCGCATTCGCGTCGCGCTTGGCCTTCGCCATCTGGTAGATGGAATCGAGGATGCGCTCCAGATGCTTGTCGGTGCTCATCAGCGCATCCCCGCCCGTGATCAGAATGTCCTTGAGCTGGGAGTCCCGCTCGAAGTAGGTCATCAGCTCGTCGAGCTTCTTGGGCCAACTCGCCTTGGGCGCCAACTCGTCGAGATCGAAGTCGAGCTGTCCGTGCTGGAACCCGTACATCCGCTGGCACGAGGCACACAGGCCAGCGCACGCACGGCCCGTGGTATCCGGAATCAGAATCGCCACGTCGGGGTAGCGCCGGTGCACGTTGTCGTACGGCGGGAGCAGCCACCCGGCCGCGTTCGGCTTCCCCGGCTCGACCTCGTCCTCCTTCTCCCACGCGCGGATGTGGCCGAACTCTTCCACCAGCTGGCTGCTGTACACCACGTAGTGACGGATCGCGAGGTCGGCGCCGATGGCGAAGTACGGCACCCGCACGTGCAGCAGCGAGAGGTAGTACGGGTTGATGAAGAACGGGATTCCGGCATCACGCGCGCCGTACAACACCTTCATCGTGTCGGGGTCGAGCGAGTTCCCCAGCATCTCGTTGAGCAGCTCGGGCGAGCGCACCGCGAAACGCAAATGGAACTGCGGATCGTCCCACCACTCCAGCGCGCGGTGGAACTTGTCGTCGCGCGACATCCCGTCCTCGAACGCGAACTTCTGGCTGGTGATCTCGCCCGCGTCGATCCGGTCGATCAGGATGTGGAGGATGCGGTCCCGGTTCTCCTCCCGGAGCGCCACGATGCGCGGGTCGGATCCCGACGGGTAGCGCTCCATCCACGCCTCGACCTCCTCCCGCGTCGGCTGGCGCAGGGTGCTGCGACCAGTGAACTGGCGGAAGAGG
>JBDGYO010000365.1:0-3026 GCA_039584015.1 Gemmatimonadota bacterium
CGCATCGTGCGGGCGCTGAGCCCGTTGCTCGCCGCCGACGGCAAGGACGAGGAGTTCAGCTCCGACCTGCGCCGCATCCTGGGTGCGGCGGAGAAGCTCGTGGCGCAGGACGCCCCGAGCGGACCTGCCCCTGCCGCGGCGGAGGCCGATGCCGACGACGACGAGGCAGCCGATGCCGGTCAGGCCCGCATCCTGATCGTGGACGACGTGGAGGACAACCGCGTGCTGCTGGAGCGCCGCCTCAAGCGGCAGGGCCACGCGGTCGAGTCCGCCGAGAACGGCCGCGTTGCCCTGGAGATGGTGCGGGACGGTTCGCTCGACCTGATCCTGCTCGACGTCATGATGCCCGAGATGGATGGGTACGAGGTACTCGAGCAGCTGAAGCAGGCGCAGGCGACGCGCCACATCCCGGTGATCATGATCTCCGCCCTCGACGACCTCGCCAGTGTGGTGCGCTGTATCGAGCACGGTGCGGAGGACTACCTGCCCAAGCCGTTCGACCCCGTGCTGCTGCGGGCGCGCATCACGGCGTGCCTCGAGAAGAAGCGGCTCAGGGACCGCGAGATGGAGTACCTGGAACAGGTGCGCTCGGTCATCGACGCGGCGTCCGCGGTGGAGGCCGGGTCGTACCAATCGGACGCGCTGGCCGATGCCACGGGTCGCAACGACGAGCTCGGCCGCCTGGCCCGCGTGTTCGACCGCATGGCCACCGAGGTGCGGGCACGCGAAGGCCGCCTGCAGAACCAGGTCGAGGACCTGCGCCGCGAGATCGAGTCGGCGCGCGACGGGACGGCCGTGTCGGGAGGCCAACTCGACCACGCCAACCTCCCCACCAGCGAGCGCTTCGCCGATCGGTACGAGGTCATTGCCCCGCTCGGCCAGGGTGCCATGGGGGCGGTGTACCGCGCCCGCGATCTGGAGCTGGACGAAGAGATCGCCATCAAGACACTGCGTCCCGAGCTGGTCGTGGATCCCACGCTCATCGAGCGCTTCAAGACAGAGATCCGGCTGGCCCGCCGCATCACACACAACAACGTCGTGCGCACCCACGACTTCGGCGAGTGGTCCGGCGTGTACTACCTCACCATGGAATACGTCGAGGGCATCACGGTGCGCCACCTGATCGATAGCCGGGGGCGGCTGGGAGTGTCTGCCACGCTGGCCATTGCGTCTCAGCTCGCGCAGGCGCTCGAGGTGGCGCACGGCCAGGGCGTCATCCACCGCGATGTGAAGCCCCACAACCTCCTGCTCGACCCCGACGGCGTGCTCAAGGTCATGGACTTCGGGATCGCGCGTCTGAGCGAGGCGACGATGGGCATCACCGAGACCGGGCTCTCCGTAGGCACCCCGGCCTACATGTCGCCGGAACAGCTCCTCGCGGAGTCGGCGGTGGACGAGCGCAGCGATCTCTACGCGGTGGGCGTGGTGTTGTACGAATGCCTCACGGGCGGCCTGCCGTTCGCGGCCAAGTCACCCATGTCGCTGGTCGCCATGATGCTCAGTGAAGAGCCGACGGCACCGCGCGAGGTGAATGCCGAGATCCCACCTCCCCTCTCGGCGTTGATCCTCCAGCTACTCGCCAAGAAGCCGGAGGACCGGCTGGCGTCCGCCGCCGAGCTGGGTGAGCGCCTGAGCCAACTGGAGTAGCCGCCCTGTGCGGCCGTCGGGCCGTTGCTACGGCCGCCGATGCCGCAGGAGGAACTCCAGGATCTCCCCGTTGGCAGAGATCTCGCGGCTGGTGGGTCCGAGGAACTCGGGATAGCGCCCCCACGCCCCGGGCCAGGTATGCCCTCCCCCGCGCACCAACTGGAGCATCACCTCGCTGCTCCGCCGGCACTCGGTGAAGCGCATTGTCTCCACCGTGGTCCCGTCGTCCGAGGTATCCGGCAGGAGCTCGAGCGTCGGAGCGCCGACGCACCCGTTGTGGGCCGCCCACAGCTTCGCGGTCGAATCGATCGACAGCTGGCCCAGCGCACCCTCGTACGGGAAGTAGGCATCCTGGGTACCGAGGATGAACAGGAAGGGGAGCTCCTCTGCCGGCTGGCAGAGGATGCTCATGGTCAGATACATGGACGCACCCACACTGGCAGCGCCGGCCAGCTCGTCGGCTACCTCACACCCCAGTGTGTGGGTGAAGATCGCGCCCCGCGAGAAGCCGGCCACGTAGATGCGGCGGTGATCGATTCTCAGATGCTGGCGCAGGTGCCAGATCAGCGCGCGCACGAATTGGACATCGTCCACGACGGCCGCGTCGCCCCAGATGCCGCCGAGGGCGTCGGGGAACACCGAGACGACCCCGGCCCGGGCCGCGGCGCTGTCCAGTCCAGTGCGCTGCCGGAATCCGTCCCCGGTATCGCCGGCGCCGTGGAACGCGATGAGGAGCGGCCAGCGCGCCAGCGGGTGGTACCCCGAGGGCAGCTGCAACTCGTAGGTTCGCTCGTAGCTTCCCGAGCGCACCCACTCGCCCAGCACCCCTTCCCCTTCATAGGGGCTGACGGGAAGCTCGGTACAGCCCTGGAGCGCACCGAACGCGAGCGCGCTCAGTACCACCAGCCGAGTCCCTCTACTGATCACGACAGCCTACGGGTCACGAGAAGAAGTCGAAGTAGGTCCCTACCCCGCTCGCCTGCGCCTTCTCGTACGCCGCGGCGGCGCCCGCCGCATCCTGCAGCCCCGTACCCGTGGCGTCGAACACCACGATCTCATCGTCGGAGCTGCGGCCCGGCTTGTGGCCGGCCACGATCTCGCCCAGCTCCGCATAGACGTCCTCTCGCGTCATCAGGTTCCGCTCGAGGGCATGGTGCAGGTCGCCCACCGCTGCACACTGGTCGAGCAGATCCACCACCACGCGGGCCGATGCCAGGAGCTCGGCATCGATCTCGTGCTTCTCGGGACTGTCGGCGCCCACGGCTGCCACGAAGGCGCCCGGCGCCAGCATTCCCGGATGGACGAAGGGGGCGCGGGTGGGGGTGCAGGTGATGCAGACGTCGCAGTGGCGCATGGCGACCTCGGGTGCGGCCGCCACC
>JBDGYO010000049.1:0-12151 GCA_039584015.1 Gemmatimonadota bacterium
AAGCGCTTCAAGCTCACCGGGAAGGGCAGGGTGAAGCGGCGCCGGGCGTTCAAGAGCCACATTCTCACGAAGAAGCATCCCAAGCGGAAGCGGCGCCTGCGCCAGGCCACGTTGGTCGCGGCCCAGGAAGAGCGCCGCATCAAGCGCCTGCTGCAGGGATAGGAGAGAGCGATGCCGAGAGTTCGGAGCAACGTCGCCCGCCTCAAGCGCAAGAAGAAGATCATGCGCGAGGCCAAGGGCGCGCGCGGCGGGCGCAGCAAGCTGTACAAGTCCGCGAAGGAGAACGTCGAGCGCGGTCTGCGATACGCGTACCGCGACCGGCGCCAGAAGAAGCGGGACTTCCGCCGGCTGTGGATCGTGCGGATCAACGCCGCGGCGCGCACGCACGATCTGTCGTACAGCCGCTTCATGTCGGGTCTGAAGAAGGCCGGCGTGGAGATCAACCGGAAGGTGCTGGCCGATCTGGCGGTGCGGGACCCGGCCGCATTCGGTGAGTTGGCGGAGGTGGCGAAGAAGAGCCTCTAGCTCAAGCCGTCGACCGAGCGTCCACGGCGGACGCGGCGACCCTCGCTGAGCTCAAGACCGAGATCCTCGGTCGCAAGGCCGGTGCGCTCACCCTCATCCTCCGGTCGCTAGCGGGGCTTCGCTCCGAGGAGCGCCGCGCCATCGGCGCGCGTGCGAACCAGCTCAAGAAGCAGCTCGAGGAGGCCATCGCCGCCCGGGAGCGCGCCCTGGAGGACGAGGCCCGGGCGCCCAAGCAGCTCGATTGGACCATGCCCGGCCGCGCCGCGTGGCACGGTGCAGTGCACCCCGTGACCGCCGTCGTGGACGAGATCTGCGAGGTGTTTCGCACGCTCGGGTTCACCCGGGTGACGGGTCCCGAGACCGAGACCGAGGACTACAACTTCACCAAGCTCAACATCGGGCTGGACCACCCCGCCGCGGACGAGCACGACACCTTCTACCTGGCACCGGGCACGCTGCTGCGCACGCACACCTCGCCCATGCAGGCGCGCGTGATGGAGCAGTACGAGCCGCCGATCCGGATCGTGGTCCCTGGGCGGGTGTACCGGCGCGACGCGTTCGATCCCTCGCACTCCCCGGTGTTCGAGCAGATCGAGGGGCTGGCGGTAGACGAGGGCGTGAACTTCGTGGATTTCAAGGCCGGCATCGACACCTTCGTGAAGCTGTTCTTCGGGCGTGACACCGCGGTGCGTTTCCGGCCGTCCTTCTTCCCGTTCACCGAGCCGTCGGCCGAGGTCGACGTGCAGTGTCAGATATGCAAGGGGAGCGGCTGCTCGACGTGCAAGCAGACCGGCTGGCTCGAGATCATGGGCGCGGGCATGGTGCACCCCGCCGTGTTCGAGAACTGCGGCATCGACGCCGAGCGGTACACCGGGTATGCGTTCGGCATGGGTGCGGAGCGCATCGCGATGCTGCGGCACGGGATCCCCGACATCCGGTTGCTGTGGGAGAACGACATGCGGTTTCTCTCGCAGTTCGCGGAGTAGCGATGATCGTCTCGCTCAACTGGCTCTCGGCCTTGCTGGGTCGCGATCTCGTGGCCGAGGACGTCGCCGAGCGGCTCGCCATGCTGGGCGCGCCGGTGGAGGCCGAGGAGGAGCTGCGCCCGCCGCTCGACGACGTCGTCGTCGGGCTGGTGGAGCGGGCCGAGAAGCACCCCAACGCCGACCGGCTCACCCTGTGTCACGTGAACAACGGACGTGAGGTCGTCGAGGTGGTGTGCGGCGCGCCCAACGTGAAGCCGGGCGCCAAGTACCCGTACGCCGCCGAGGGCACCGTGCTGCCCGGCGGGCTCGAGCTCGAGGCTCGCGAGATTCGGGGCATCGTGTCGCACGGCATGCTCTGCTCGGCACGCGAGCTGGAGCTCGGGACGGAGCATGAGGGGATCATGGAGGTCCGCACCGACGCGGCTCCGGGCACGCGGTTTCTCGACGCGCTGCCCCTGGAAGACACGCGGCTCGAGCTCGAGGTGACGGCCAACCGACCCGATCTGTTGAGTCACAAGGGTGTGGCCCGAGAGCTGGCAGCCTCGTACGGCGTGCCGGTGAAGCTGCCGCCGATTCCGGATGCCCCGGGTGATGACGGCGGGGCACCCAAGCAGGTGAAGAAGAAGGGCACCGTCGGGGGCGTGGAGGTGAGCATCGAGGACGTCGAGGGGTCTCCGCGATACATGGCGGCGGTGATCCGCGGCGTGCAGATCGGTCCCTCGCCCACCTGGCTCGAGGCCAGGTTGCGCAGCATCGGAGCGCGGCCCATCAACAACGTGGTGGACGCCACCAACTACATCCTGTACGAGCTCAACCAGCCGCTGCACGCCTTCGATCTGGCCAACGTGCGAGGCAACGCGATCATCGTGCGCCGCGCTACGCCGGGCGAGCAGATGACCACCCTCGACGGCGAGAAACGCGACCTCACGCCCGAGATGACGATGATCTGTGACGGCGAAGGCCCGACGGCCATCGGTGGCGTGATGGGTGGGGCCGACTCCGAGGTGTCGGAGGCCACGACCGACGTGCTGTTGGAGTGCGCCTACTTCGACCCGCCGCGCATTCGCAAGACGCGCCAGGCGCTGAAGATGAACACCGAGGCGTCGTACCGCTTCGAGCGGGGCACCGACTGCGAGGCCATGCCCGACGCGTTGCGGCGAGCGGTGCAGCTGATTCGCGCCGTAGCGGGGGGCGACGAGCCCGAGCGGGCGGTGGACGTGTATCCCAAGCCGTTCAAGACGCGTGCGGTGTTCCTGCGGCAGGCGCGCGTGGCACATCTGCTGGGCACCCCGGTGGAGCGCGAGGAGATCGAACGCATCCTCGTGGGCCTCGGCTTTCCCGTGGCTCCAAAGGGGAAGCGGCTGCACGTCCAGATTCCGGGCTGGCGCCCCGACGTGACCCGCGAGATCGATCTGATCGAGGAAATCGCCCGCTGCCGAGGGTACGACACCTTCCCGACGGAGCTGCTGCCGTTCCGAACGAGCGTCGTCCCCGACGATCCGATCGAGCCGCTCAAGGCGACGATCCGCCGCGTCATGACCGGGATGGGACTGAACGAGGCCCGCTCGCTCTCCCTCACGAGCGCGGGGAGCGAGCAGGCGTGGCGCGTGCTCAACCCGTTGTCAGTGGAGGACGCGTACCTCCGCGCCGACCTACTGAGCGGCCTGGTACGCTCCGCCGAGCGCAACTGGGCGGCGCGAGAGCGGGACGTCCGGCTGTTCGAGGTCGGGCGCGTATTCCATGCGACGGGTGAGTCGCGTCCCCGGGAGGTACAGCGACTGGCGGGTGTGATCTCCGGGGAGCGTACGCCGCCGCACTGGACCGCGCAGGGGAAGTCGGCCGACTACGACGTGTGGGACGCGAAGGCTATGTTTGAGGAGGCCGTTCGCTTGGCGGGCCCCGAGGGGGAAATCGTCGAGGTGGACGGCGGCTGGCAGCTGCTGGATCGTGACGGCGCGCGCCGTGGCTGGGCGGGAACGCTCGTGGCAGATCGCCCGCCATGGGCCGCGCAACTGTGTGGCTTCGAGGTGGACGTGGTGGTGCGGGAGCAGCCGCACGAGCAGTATCGCGTGGTGCCTACGACACCGCCGGTCGAGCGCGACGTAGCCCTGGTGTTGCCCGAAGGGGTGACGGCTGCCGCGATCGAGGACGTGATGCGCGAGGCCGGCGGTGCACTGCTCGCCGCCACCGCGATCTTCGACGAGTACCGCGGCGCGGAGATGGCAGGACGAAGCGTGGCCTGGCGGCTCGTGTTCCGGGCGCCCGATCGCACGTTGCGCGACCGGGAAGCTGATGAGGCGCTGGCGGCCGTGCTGGCCGCGCTCAAGGAGCGACTGGGTGTCGAACGACGGTAGACCGGATCTCGTGGCGCTCGAGGAGCTGAAGAAGGTCCTCGACGAGGTGACGGCTGAGCTCTCCTCGTGGCGGCGGCGTGCGCTCAAGGCGGAGGGCGAGCGCGAGCAGATGGGTGCCGAATACGACGCCGTGGCCAACCGCGAGCGTATCCTCGAGCTCGAGACCCAGAACGCGGAGCTCACCACCCGGCTCGATGCGGCGCGCTCGCGCGTGAACGACCTCATTGGCCGGTTGCGGTTCCTCGAGGAGCAGGTCGCCATGGAGGAGCAGAGCCGATGACGGACAAGAAGACCGTCGTCACGGTCACGATCGGTAACGAGGAGTACTCGCTCCGGTCCGATCGCCCCCCCGAGTACACGCGTGCGGTGGCCGAGCACGTGGACCGGGCGCTCAAGGAAGTGCTGCAGGTCGGGTCCATGGTGGAGACGCACAAGGCCGCGATCCTCGCAGCCCTGGCGATCACCGACGAGCTGCTCCAGGCGCGGCGGTCGCAGACCGAGCTGGCCGAGCAGTTGCGGGCGCTGACGGTAGAACTCTCCCGCCTGCTTCCACCTGCCAAGCGGAGGAGCCGCGGATAGGGCTCGCTTGCCACGTCGGAGGACGACGGGTAAGTTCGGCGGACGTCATGGGTTAGGGGACGGACGCACCTCCCAACTTTCGAACACTGCGGGGCCTGGCCGCCGAAGCGGCCGGCGCCGCTGGGGTTTATAGATATGACAGCCGATCCGCTGGTCACGATCCTGGCCGTCCTCGCTGGAGCAATCCTCGGCGGGGCGGTCTTTTTCGTGCTTGGGCGGCGGGCGGAGCGGCGCGAGGCGGCGAGGCAGGGCCGCGCCGCCGAGCAGCAGGCCGAGCAGGTCCTCTCCCAGGCCCGCCGCGACGCCGATTCGGCGAAGCACGAGGCGCTGCTGCAGGCCAAGGAAGAGATCATGGGCCTGCGGGAGCAGTGGGAGAAGGATGAGCGCCACCGGCGGGAGGAGCTCGACAAGCACGAGCAGCGGCTGGAGGAGCGCGAGACGCTGATCGACCGCAAGCTCAACACGATGGACGAGCGCGACGCGGAGCTGCAGCGGGGCGAACAGTCGGTGAGCGATCGCAAGAAGGCGATGCAGGGACGTGAGGAAGAACTGGACGAGCTGGTGGCGGAGCACCGCCAGCGGCTCGAGCAGGTCTCCGGTCTCTCAGCGGACGAGGCGAAGGACGCGCTCAAGCGGGAACTCGTTGTCAGCGCCAAGAGCGAGGCGGCGGCCACCCTCCGGGACATCAAGGAGGACGCCAAGCGCACGGCCGACCGTGAGGCGCGCAAGATCATCGCTATGGCGATGCAGCGGCTCGCCGCCGATCAGGCGACCGAGGCCACGGTCTCCGCCGTCGCCCTCCCGAATGACGAGATGAAGGGCCGCATCATCGGACGCGAGGGGCGCAACATCCGCGCGTTCGAGACCGCGACCGGCGTGGACGTGATCATCGACGACACGCCCGACACCGTGGTGGTGTCGTGCTTCGACCCGATCCGGCGCGAGGTGGCCCGCCGGGCCATGGAGCAGTTGATCACGGACGGTCGCATCCATCCGGGGCGCATCGAAGAGGTGGTGGGGCGGGTGCACACGGAGCTGGAGCAGCAGCTCGTCGAGACCGGAGAGGAGACGGTCTACGAGCTCGGCGTGCGCGGGATGCACGAGGAACTGGTCAAGCTCGTGGGTCGGATGAAGTACCGCACGTCCTACGGGCAGAACATGCTGGCCCACTCGAAGGAAGTCGCCTGGCTTGCCGGCATGCTGGCCGAGGAGCTCAAGCTGGACGTCCACCTGGCCAAGCGTGCGGCACTGCTGCACGACGTCGGCAAAGTGCTCACGCACCAGCACGAGGGCACGCACGTCGAGCTGGGGGTCGAGGTCGCCAAGCGCTACAACGAGCACCCCACGGTGATCAATGCCATCGCGGCACACCACGACGACGTGCCGCACGAGACGACCATCTCGATGATCGTCCAGGCGGCGGACGCCGCGAGTGGCGCCCGCCCCGGTGCGCGGCGTGAAGCCTTCGAGACCTACGTCAAACGGCTGAGCCAGCTGGAGGAGATCGCGACCGGCTTCAAGGGCGTCGAGAAGGCGTTCGCGATTCAGGCCGGCCGGGAGATTCGCATCGCGGTCCTGCCGGAGCAGATCACCGACGACACGGCGGTGGAGCTGTCCGAGCAGATCGCGAGGCGCATCGAGCAGGATCTCCAATATCCTGGACAGATCAAAATCGTAGTCATTCGAGAAACGAGGGCCGTAGACTTTGCCCGCTAAGATCATCGACGGAAAAGCGATTGGCGAGGAGATGCGCGCCGAGTTGGCGCCGCAGATCGAGGAACTCAAGGGGAAAGGGGTGACGCCGGGCCTCTCAGTGGTCCTGGTCGGTGACGATCCGGCCAGCCAGGTCTATGTCCGCATGAAGGGCAAGGCCTGCGAGAAGATCGGGATGGAGAGCGAGACGATCAAGATGTCCAGCGACACGTCGGAGGCGGAGGTGCTCGAGGTGGTGGAGCGCCTCAACGACGATCCGAAGGTGCACGGCATCCTGGTGCAGTTGCCGCTCCCGGACCAGATCAACGAGAAGCGCGTGCTGTTCAGCATCAGGCCCGACAAGGACGTGGACGGGTTTCACCCGGTCAACATCGGCAAGGTGCAGATCGGTGACCCGACCGGGTTCCGCCCGGCCACGCCCTATGGGGTGCAACAGATGCTGGTTCGCAGCGGCGTGGAGACGTCAGGTGCCCACGTGGTCATCGTGGGGCGCTCGAACATCGTGGGTCGGCCGGCGGCGTCGATCCTGTCGCAGAAGGGTGACGGGGCGAACGCGACCGTGACCATGTGCCACTCCCGCACGAAGGATCTCCCGGAGGTCACCCGGCAGGCCGACATCCTGATCGCGGCCATTGGCGTGGCGGAATTCGTGAAGGGGGATTGGGTGCGGCCGGGTGCGGTGGTGATCGACGTGGGTGTGAACCGGGTGGACGACCCCAGTACGGAGAAGGGCTATCGGCTCGTGGGGGACGTGGACTTCGAGGCGGCGAAGCAGGTGGCCTCGCAGATCACGCCGGTACCGGGCGGCGTGGGGCCGATGACCATTACGATGCTGCTTTACAACACCGTCCAGGCCGCGCGCCAGTGGGCGGACTAGACCTCTTCAGCGCGACTCCACGAGCGTCAGCCGAGGGGGCGTGGAGCGTGGCCGACGTCACGCGCCGCGCCCGCCAGCTGATCGAATCGGGCTTCGACCGCCTCTGGGTGCGGGGTGAGGTCACGAGCTTCAAGACCTACCGCAGTGGCCACTGGTACTTCACCCTGCGCGACGCACAGGCGCAGGTGCGCTGTGTGATGTGGCGCAGCGACAACCAGCGCCTCCCGACCTCGCCCGAGGACGGGATGGAGGTGTTCATTCACGCGCGTCCCACGCTGTGGGAGGAGCGCGGCGAGTTCCGCCTCACCGTCAAGCAGCTCATCCCTACGGCCGAAGGCGGCTTGTGGCAATTGCAGCTCGAGCGGGCCAAGGCCGCGCTGGAGCGCGACGGACTGCTCGACCCTGCTCGCAAGCGGCCATTGCCCCTCTATCCGCAGCGCATCGCCGTGGTGACGAGCACGGACGGCGCGGCACTGCGGGACATCGTGAGTGTGCTCGAGCGACGCTGGCCGTCTGTGGAGCTGTGGGTGGTGCCCACCCGCGTGCAGGGCGAGGGTGCCGAAGGCGAGCTCTGCGCGGCGCTGGCGCTGGTGAACGCGCTACCCGACGTGGATCTAGCGATCGTGGGGCGTGGCGGCGGCTCGCGCGAGGATCTCTGGGCGTTCAACAGCGAGCAGGTGGCTCGGGCCGTGGCGGCGGTGCAGGTGCCGACCATCTCGGCAGTGGGGCACGAGACCGACGTAGCGCTCACCGATCTCGTGGCGGACGTGCGCGCGCCAACGCCGTCGGCGGCCGCCGAGGCAGCGGTACCGGATCGCGCGGCTGCCGGGGCTAATGTTTCTTCACTCGCCCGCCGTCTCGCCCGTGGGCTCGGCGGGCAGGCGGAGTTGGGCAAGGAGCGACTCGAGCGCACGGCGGACCGCCTGGGCGCGGCCGTACAGCGGCAGCTGCAGGTTCGGCGGCATCGATTGGAGCAGCTCGCGGCGACCCTGGATGCGCTGAGCCCGCTCAAGGTGCTGGAACGCGGCTACGCGGTGGCGCGGGACGAAGCCGGGCACGTGCTGAAGCGTGCCGCGGACTTCTCGCCCGGGCTGGCGTTCCGGTTGGGTCTCGCCGATGGAGAGGTCCGGGCCCGCACGGTGGAGGGCGACGTATGACCAAACAGAAGCCGTCGTTCCGCGTCGAGCTCGAGCAGCTGGAGGCCATCGTGCGGCAGTTGGAGGACTCGGACGTGGATCTGGACCAGGCCCTCGAGCTGTTCGAGGAGGGTGTGCGCCGCCTGAAGGTGGCGCGCGACCTGCTCAAGGAATCCGAGCTCACGGTCAAGCGCGTGCTGGAGGATGCGGACGGAACGCTCCGAACCGACGACCTCGAGCGCTGAGCTGCAGACCTTCCTCGCGGAAACGCGGGAGGCGGTGGGGCGCGAGCTCCAGCTCTGGTGCGAGCGGGTCGAGCGGGAAGTTGCCGGAGACGTGGGCAGGGCCATGGCCTACAGTCTGGCGGCTCCCGGCAAGCGGTTGCGGCCCGCGCTGGTGTTGGCAGC
This sequence comes from Gemmatimonadota bacterium, assembly GCA_039584015.1. GTDB lineage: Bacteria > Gemmatimonadota > Gemmatimonadetes > Gemmatimonadales > GWC2-71-9 > WVYX01. The sequence goes on from JBDGYO010000049.1 coordinate 8,578, forward strand.
ATACCGGGAGCTGGGCGGCACCAGCGATGCCGCCGAGGTCGCGACCGCCGTGGAGATCGTGCATACGTACTCCCTCGTGCACGACGACCTTCCCTGCATGGACGACGACGAGTTGCGGCGCGGCCGTCCCACCACGCACCGAGCCTTCGACGTGGCGACGGCTACGGAGGCAGGGTTCCGCCTGGTACCGCTCTCGGCGCGCGTGTTGGCGGCTGGTGCCGCCAAGCTGGGTCTGGCCGACGCGCGCGCGGCGGCGATCGGGGCCGAGCTCTACGGCGCGGCCGGTGCCGCAGGGATGATCGGGGGGCAGGTTCTCGACTTGGAAGCGGAGGGGCGCGAGCTGGACCTCGACGCCCTCGCGCACGTACACGCTGCAAAGACGGGAGCGCTGATTACCGCCAGCGTGGTGATCGGCGGACTCGCCGCGGGCGCGGACGCCGAGCAGGTCGCGGCCCTGCGGGGCTACGGGCGTGACATCGGGCTCGCATTCCAGATCGTGGACGACGTGCTCGATGCCACGGCAACCTCCTCAGAGCTCGGCAAGACCGCCGGGAAGGACGCGGCGCAGCACAAGGCGACCTTCGCCGCGCTGCTCGGGGTCGAGGAAGCTCGTCGTGTTGCGCACGAGCGTATGCAACGGGCCATAGACCTGCTTGGGGGCTGCCGGGTAGATTGCAGCCTGCTGCCGGGGCTCGCGCGGCTCATTGTGGAGCGAAGTGCGTGAGTGGGGAAGCGGGAGTCGGGGAGCGGGAAACGAGAAGCGTAGGTGGTGAGTCGTATGTCTCTGCTGGAAACGATCTCTAGCCCTAGCGACGTCAAGCAACTTCCTCGCGAGCAACTGCAGCCACTGGCCGACGAGGTGCGCCAGCGCCTCATCGACGTGGTGTCGCAGACGGGTGGGCACATCGGCGCCGGCCTCGGCGTGGTGGAGCTCACTGTTGCCCTCGCGTACCTGTTCGATTCCCCGCGCGACAAGATCCTGTGGGATGTGGGACACCAGGGCTACCCCTGGAAGGTCCTGACGGGCCGGAACGATCGGCTCCCCACGCTGCGCCAGAGCGGCGGGCTCTCCGGGTTCCTGCGCCGGGTCGAGAACGAGCACGACGTGTTCGGGGCCGGGCACGCCGGCACCGCGATGTCGGCGGCATACGGCATCGCGACGGCTAGGGACCTGCTGGGCGACGACTATCAGGTGGTCGCCGTCGTGGGGGACGGCGCCATGACCTGCGGTCTTCCCTACGAGGCGCTGAACAACGCCGGGCACTCGGATCGGGACGTCATCATGGTCCTGAACGACAACGGCATGTCCATCGCCCCCAACGTAGGCGCCATCAGCAAGTACCTGGGGGGCGTCATCGCGAGCCCGTTCACGAATCGGATGCGCGGGCATGTGAAGCACCTGATCGAGAAGGCGTCGCATCTGGTCGGTGGCGACCGTATGGTGGATTTCGCCAAGACCGTCGAGGAGAGTATCAAGAATCTCTGGTCGCCGGGGATGCTGTTCGAAGAAATGGGCTTTCGCTACTTCGGCCCCATCGGCGGCCACAACATGGAGCATCTGCTAAAGACGTTCGAGCTGGTGAAGACCCTGGAGGGTCCCCGCGTGGTGCACGTGGTGACCGAGAAGGGGAAGGGCTTCCCGCTGCACGAGCCGCACCCCGAGAAGTTCCACGCCCGCAACCCCTACGACCCCGAGACCGGGGTGCTGCGCCCCAAGGCGTCGGGGCCGCCGGGGTGGACCAAGGTGTTCGGCACGGCGCTGGCCGAGCTGGCCGGCGAATACCCGAAGCTGGTGACCATCACGGCCGCGATGCCGTCGGGAACCGGCACCGACATCTTCCAGAAGACATGGCCCGACCGGTTCTTCGATGTGGGCATCGCCGAGGCGCACGCTACCACGTTCGCGGCCGGCCTCGCCACGCAGGGGGTGCGCCCCGTCGTGGCTATCTACAGCACGTTCTTGCAGCGCGCGTACGACAGCATCATCCATGACGTGGCGATCCAGAACCTGCCGGTGACGTTCTGCATGGACCGGGCGGGGATGGTGGGGGCCGATGGCCAGACCCACATGGGGCTGTACGACATCGCGTACATGCTCACCGTCCCGAACATGACCGTCACGGCACCGAAGGACGGCGCGGAGCTGGTGGGGTTGCTACGCTGCGCCATGGAGCATGACGGTCCGTTCAGCACGCGCTATCCGCGCGACAACGCCCCCGCGCCGGCGCCGCCGGCCGGCGAGGTGGAGCCGGTTCCGTACGGCACGTGGGAGGTCTTGCGGGACGGGAAGGAGTGCGCGATTCTGGCGGTCGGTGTCATGTGCCAGCCGGCCATGGAGGCCGCGGAGTTGCTGGCGGCCGAGGGCTTCGAGGTGAGCGTGGTGAATTGCCGGTTCGTCAAGCCGCTGGACCACGCGATGTTGGAGTCACTGATGCGGGAGCACCGAGTGCTCATGACCGTGGAGGACGGTATCGAGGTGAACGGCTTCGGAGCGTTCACCGCCGCGACCTGTGAGCGGATCGACCCGCAGGTACGGGTGGAAGTGGTTGGCATTCCCGATCGCACCTACGAGCACGCCCCGCGCAGCGAACAGCTCGAAGGGGTGGGCTTGACCGGGGCGGGGCTGGCCGAGCGCGTGCGGGCGCTGGCCGCCGAGGAGAGCCTCTCTCCGCGATGAGAATCGGGGTCGTCGGCAACCCGCGCTACAGCGCGCTCGACGGGCTCCTCGCCCGCCTGAGCAGCCATGCCGCGGCGAACGGCATCGAGCTCGCCTCTGGGCCCGAGCTGGTCGACCTGTGGCCCACGCCGATCGTTCCGCTGGACTTCGCCGAGGATCCGCTCGATCTCCTGCTCACGCTGGGTGGCGACGGCACGCTACTGCGCGGCGCGCGCCTGCTGGATCGGCGCGAGGTGCCGATCCTCGGGGTGAACCTTGGCCGCGTGGGGTTTCTCACCGCCGCGACGGCCGACATACTGGAAGATGCGGTGCGCGCCGTCGCGGACGGAGACTATAAGGTCGAGCCGCGCCGCAAGCTGGAAACCCACATCGTGGACGCCGAGGGAGAGCGGCTCGCCGGCGAGCTCGCGATGAACGACGTGGTCGTGCACAAGGCGGGCTCGTCACGCGTCATGCGCATCAGGTTGTTCGTGGATGGCGACGAGGTGGGGCAATACACCCTGGATGGGATGATCGTCGCCACGCCGGCGGGCTCCACCGCCTATACGCTGAGCTCCGGCGGCCCCGTGCTGCTGCCCGAGGTCGACGCCCTCGTGGTAACGGCAATCTCTCCCCACACGCTCTCCGTCCGGCCGCTCGTCGTGCCCGGCTCCTCGCAGATCACGATGCAGATCGAGCCGACCCGAGCCGAGGACATACGCGTGGCCTACGACGGGCAGCCCGGTGGCTCACTGCACCACCACGACTGCGTGGTGGTCCGCCCCTCCAGTACGACGGTGCAATTGGTACGGCTAGGGCGCGAAAACTTCTTCTCGCGCTTGCGCAAGAAGCTAAAGTGGGGAGACCTGAGCGATCGGGAGCGCTTCAACCGTGCTGACTGAGCTCCGCGTTCGTGAC
>JBDGYO010000050.1:0-11781 GCA_039584015.1 Gemmatimonadota bacterium
CGGCGCCGCTCTCGCCGCCGGCCAACCTGTGCGGCTTGAGAAGACCGCCAGCATTGCCGATGGATTGCTTCCACTTTCGGTGGGTACATTGACCTTCCGCCACCTGAAGGGCCTAGTGGACGCGGTGACGGTCTCGGACCGCGCCATCGCCGAAGCCACGGTCTGGCTCAACACCGAGCAGGAGCTGACGGTGGAACCGTCGGGTGCCGCAACCACGGCAGCCCTCCGCGCTGGCACCTTGCAGCCAAACGGGCCGTGCGTCCTGGTCGTGAGTGGCGGCAACGTCGATGCGGAGACCGTGGCAGCGCTCGCACGATCGTAGCGCCCCTCACCTACCCATGCCGGCCAAGATTCTGGTCGCCGATGACGACCGGACCCTCCTCGAAGCCCTTTCCATGATCCTGAAGGACAAGGGCTACGATGTCGTGGCCGTGCCCGACGGGCAGGACCTCAAGCGTTTGCTCGAGGAGGAGCGCCCCGACTTGCTGATGCTGGACATCATGATGCCGAAGGTGGACGGGCTACAGCTGCTGCAGCAGGTGAAGGAGGACGAGCGGTGGCGGGACCTGCCCGTGCTCATGATCTCGTCCATGGCGCCGGAGGAGGCCACGGTGCGCTCCCTCGGTCTCGGGGCGGCGGACTTCATCGCCAAGCCGTTCCGGGTCAAGGAGCTCACCGCTCGGGTGGAGGCACAGCTGCGGCAAGGCGAGGCGCTGCAGGCTGCACGCCGCGAGGCGGCCCAACGTGCCGAGGAAGCGGCGATCCGGGCCGAGATGGTGGACATCCTGCACGAGGTCACCGACGCGCTCGCACCCGATGACATCTATCACGTGCTCACCAAACGGGTGGCCAACGTCCTCAACGTGACCAAGTGCTCCATGGTGCTGGCCAAGCGCGCCGACGTGGTCGGCAAGGTCGTGGTAGCCTCCGAGAACCCCATGCTCCGCAACCTGGACATTCACCTGGATCGCTACCCGGAGATCCAGAAGGCCCTTGACACGAATCGCCCCGTCCTCGTGACCGACGTAGCCACCGACCCGCTGTACGATAAGGTGCGGGAACAGTGGCGGCACGAGGGGGTGACCGTCACGGTCCGCAGCGTGATCGCCGTCCCGTTCGGGCTGCGTGAGGAGCAGTCGGGTGTGTTCTTCCTACGGAACACGGGCAACGCCACGGCGCTCACCCCCCAGGACCTCGAGTTCGCCTCCAACGTGGTGCGCACCGCCGTAAGCGCCATCGAGAAGGCGTACGCCCTGCAGACGGCGGTGTCGGACAGCCAGCGGTATCAGGCCCTGGCGATTACCGATCCGCTCACCGGCTGCCTCAACCGACGCGCGCTCATGGAGGAGCTCACGGCGGAGCTTCAGCGCATGCAGCGTTACGAGCCGTCGCTCAGCATCCTCATGATCGACCTGGACCGCTTCAAGCAGGTCAACGACACACGCGGTCACCTGGCGGGAGACGCGGTGTTGCGCAAGGTGGGTGAGTTGCTGCGGCGGGAGGTCCGGACGGTGGATTCGGTCGCCCGCTACGGGGGTGAGGAGTTCGTGATCTTGCTGCCCGTCACGCAACTCGACGGCGCCCTAACGTTCGCCGAGCGGATCCGGGAACGGATCGCCGAGGAGGATTTTGCCGAGACGGGTGATCCGCTGAGGGCCACGGTGTCGATTGGGGTGGCGAGCGTCGCCCCGGGTGAGGAGATTGACCCCGATGGCTTCATCGCCCTCGCCGACGAGGCCCTCTATCGCGCCAAGCACGAAGGACGCAACTTAGTTCGCTCATGAGTCGACGCTGCCCCAAGTGCAAGACAGTCTACGCCGGCGAGGCCCGGTTCTGTCCCAAGGACGGCAGCCCCCTGGTGGACGTTGCAGGGTCGGGCGGCCGGCCGGTGAGCGCTCCCGCGCCCAAGACTGAGGTTCGCAAGGCCTCCAAATCGGAAGGGCCTAGCATGAGCCGGGCCGGGCAGCTCACCGACCAGGTCCTGGACCGCCGCTACCAGATCCGGCGCAAGCTGGGCGAGGGCGGGATGGCCTTCGTGTACGAGGCGCACGACATGAGCACCGGCCACGGGGTGGCCGTCAAAGTCCTCAGCCCCAAACTGAGCAAAGACACCAGCTCCGTCGAGCGGCTGCGCCGCGAGGCGGGCCTCGCCATGCGGTTGGAGCACCCCAACGCCTTGAAGATCCTGCGCCTCCAGGAGACCGAGGACGGCCTGATCTACCTCGTGATGCCCTACCTCAAGGGCGAGCTGCTCTCCGATTGGGAGGTCAAGCGGGGGCAGATACCGCCGGCGGAGGGGGTCGACATCCTGGTGCAGTGCTGCGCGGGGCTGCACCACGCGCACAAGCTCAACATCGTGCACCGCGACCTCAAGCCCGAGAACATCATGATGGTGAAGGACGAGAGCGGGCTAGATCAGGCGATAGTGATGGACTTCGGGCTCGCCAAGGAGAATCGGGCCGGCCCCGGCGTGGCGAAACTCACCGCCACCGGGATCATCCTGGGCACGCCCGAGTTCATGAGTCCCGAGCAAATCCGCGGCAAGGAGCTGGACGCCCGCAGTGATGTCTATGCGCTGGGGATCGTGGGCTTCGAGATGTTCACGGGCAAGCTTCCCTTCCAGGGACGCACGCCGCAGGAGATGATGATCGCGCGGCTGCGGGGGAAGCCGATACCGGTGCGCACGGTGCTCCCCGATTTTCCCAAGAAGCTCGAAGCCGTGATCATGAAGTCGCTGGAATCGGAGCCGGGCAACCGCTACGGCACGGCGCTCGAGTTCGGCAAGGCGCTACTCGATGCTGGAGAGAGCGTCGATAAGAAACGCCTGAAGAAGCTCCTGAAGTAAACCCGCCTACGGAACTTCGAACCGTTTCTCCGCTACCTCCGGGTTGACCACGACATCCGAGATTACGAGCGCCTTGGTGCGCTTTCCCGACAGGGTGATCCAGTCGCGCCGCACCACATAGGGGTAGCGGATCTCTCCCACCCGGCGGGTCTCGCCCCACAGCAGACGGTTGAGATTCTCCCGCCCTTCCTCCACGTAGGTGACCTCGTACGGAAAGCCGCGCCCCGGAGGGAAGTAGTACGTGAAGACGTCCTGGTGCTCTCCCACCCCCGCGCCGAAGGAAACGCCGACCGCATGGAAGCGGTCGCCGGGTGCCGTCTCACCCTCCCACCGCGCGCCAGGCCGCTCCTGCAGGCCGTGGTAGGCGAGATAGACGCCCGGGTCGCGCAGCTTGAAGGGGAGACCCAGCCAGTAGAAGAGGTCACGGGACACGTAGAGTGCCTCGCGGGTGTCCTTGGCCGTGTCTGGCAGCAACTCGCCGTCGAGTGCGGCCCACGCGGGGTCCCGTCCGTTGAAACCCTGCTCGATGAATCCGATGGCCTCCCAGCGCTCCACCCGCGTCTTCTCGCCGAGGGGGCCCTTCTTGATCCACGCGTAGCGGGGCCGGGCACGCTTGAGGCGGCCCGAGAGGGTGTCGTACAGCTCCGTGGTGACCGTGAACGCCGCCGCGTGGAACGCGTGGTAGGTCTCCATGCCACCTACCGAGTCGATCCACAGCCCGATGAGCGAGTCGGCGACGGGGTCCTGCTGCTGCTGGGCCGGCGCCTCCATTGCGGAAGCCCCGATGGCCACCATGCCGATCCAGGCCGCAGTGAGGCGGAGCCCCAACACGGTGTGAGAGGTCGCGCGACGCGATGCGGGAGAGGTAGGCACGGTCGGGTTGCTCGTCAGACGGTGGTCGGGGATATTAGGCCCTAACTCGACTCAGATCAACTGGCGTTCACATGAAACGGTTTCCCGCGTTCGATCCACCCGAGTACGTCGACTGGTTGCCCGACCCGGAGCTGGTCGTGGCGTACCCGGGGGCGTGGGAACGCCACGAGGAGCGCCGTGCCGTCGTCGAGGGCCTGGGCCGGGAGACCGAGCTTGCCCTCTTCCGGGGAATGCTCCGCACCCGGCTGCACGACATCATGCTCAAGCGGTGGGTGAAGCAGGGCATCATCTCCAAGGCGTGGCTCGGGACGGGAGAGGAGGCCACGACAGTGGGCCCCGTTCATGCGCTCGAGCGCTCGGTCGACGTGGTGGCACCGATGATTCGCAACGCCGGCGCATGCTGCGAGATGGGGATGCCGGTGGCCGACATGCTCCGGGGCTATCTCGGGACCTATGATGCACCGTCGAAGGGGCGCGATGGCCACGTGGGGGACATGGACCACCGGGTGTTGCAGCCGATCTCCAACATTGGAACGATCCCTCCGGTCACGGCCGGTATCGCGCTGAGCTTTCGGTTGCGCGGTGAGCCGCGTGTCGTGCTCACGTGGGTGGGTGATGGCTCGGTCAAGTCGGGACCGACCCACGAGACGTTCAACCTGGCGGCGGTGTTGCAGCTCCCGGTGATCTTCATCATCCAGAACAACCAGATCGCGCTCGGAACGCTGGTGAAGCAACACCACGCGCCCGACGACTTTAGCGATGTGCACCGCGCCTATGGCTGCGCCGGTTGGTCGTTCGACGGCAACAACGTCGTGGACGCCTATGCCGCGACCAAGCTGGCGGCGGATCGCTGCCGTCGCGGCGACGGGCCGGTGATCCTGGCGGCGGAGACCTTCCGCATGGGCGGCCACGCCACCCATGACGAGCAGGATGCCCGCCGGCTGATTCCTGCTGAGGTCTACGCCCACTGGGGGAAGCGCGATCCAGTGGGGCTGTACGAGGCATACCTCGAGGCTCGTGGTGTGAGCACCGCAGAGCTGGGAGGCATCGAGGAGGAAGTGACCGTCGAGGTCGATCGGGCCGCGGAAGAAGCGCTGGCGAGCCGTGAGTCGAACATGCCGCCGCCGGCGTCCGCCGTGGACGACGTGTACGCTGGATGAGCACCCGCAACCGGGCAGGAGCCTTGCCATGAACACCACCCGTCTCGCAGCCATCGGGGTCGCCGTCGGCCTCGTCCTGGTGATCGTGATTGTCTCCATGGGGCCGCTCAACCGCATGAGCGAGAGCTACGGCGAGCCACCAGGCGTGGCTCCTACCCACGGAGAGTGGGTGACGTACGCCGGCGCAGCGGGCGACACGGTCACGGCGTACATCGCGTTCCCGGAGCGTCCGGACCCGGCGCCGGCCATGATCGTGATACACGAGATCTACGGGCTGTCGGATTGGGTGCGGTCGGTGGCCGACGATTTCGCGGCGCAGGGCTATGTGGCCATCACTCCCGACATGCTGTCGCGCCGCGGCGGGACACCCGAAACGGCCGACGACGCGCGGGGCATGATCCGGGGCCTGCCGGCCGACTCGATCACCGTCGATCTGAACGCGACGTTTGAGTACCTGCGCGCGCTCCGGTCGGTGCGGGGCGACGCGATCGGTGTGATCGGATTCTGCTGGGGGGGCAGTCAGAGCTTCCGCTTCGCCACCAATAACCCGGACTTGGGGGCAGCGGTCGTGTGCTATGGCGGCGCCCCCGATGCGGCAACGCTCGGTCGGATCACGGCGCCGGTGCTCGGCGTGTACGCGGAGAACGACGCGCGCATCAACGCCAATCTGCCGGAGGTGGAGGCGGCGATGGCTGATGCGGGGAGGAGGTACGCCTATACGATCTACCCCGGTGCCGGGCACGCCTTCCTGAGACGCGGCGAGCCGGAAGCGGAGATCGAACGCGCTTGGGCAGATGTGTTCAGCTTCCTGGAGGAGACCATCGGGAAGTAGCTGACGGCGCGGCACCCGGTCGCCCCCATGGCGCAGGCGGCGGAGACTCTGTCGTCCTACCCCCGCCCGAAGGTCAGCAGCGTGAGGAGCGCCCTCCACGCGGCGGGCAGCATGAACCAGATCACGATCAGCAGCAGGGCCGGCGTCAGATACCGTACGAAGAATGCCCAGGCCTTGCGCAGCGCAGGGTTCTCCATCCCCTTCGCCAATTCGTCGTCTGCCTTACCGATGATGGTGTAGCCCACCAGGATCGCAGTGAAGAAGCCACCCACGATCAGCAGGAAGTTCCCCACGAACGTGTCGGCGGCGCCGAGGAAATCGATGTTGAAGGCCGCCGGCAATCCGGCCAGCGCAATCATGATCCCGAACCAGAGGGCTGCCTGTTTGCGCGACCAGCCCCACCCGTCGATCACCGCCGAGACGACCACCTCCAGCAGGGAGATGGACGAGGTGAGCGCGGCGAAGAACAGCATGATGAAGAAGGCGCTCAGCACGACGCCACCGAGTGCCCCGACGCTCTTGAGCCCGGCGGGGAGGGCGATGAACAGCGTCCCGACGGTGTTGTCGGAGATGGCGCCGCCCAGCCCGATGGTGCCGGAGAGGCCGAAGTGGAAGATGACCGGGAAGATCACCAGCCCGGCTACAAAGGCCACCCCGAAGTCGCACAGCGCGACGGTGGCCGCCTCTCTCCCCAGGTTCTCCTTCGACGTCAGGTACGACGCGTACGTCATCATTGCGCCCATGCCGAGGCTCAGCGAGAAGAACGCCTGGCCGGCAGCGAGGCGGATGACGTTGGGGTCGAGAAGCTCGCCGAGTTGCGGGCGCAGATAGTAGCCGTAGCCCGCCCCGCCCTCGCCCAGTGTCGCCGCCCAGATCGCGAGGCCCACGAGCAGGAGGAACAGGATCGGCATGAGGATCAGCGCCGCCCGCTCGAGACCGCGCTTCACGCCGGCAATGACGATGAGGATGGTGAGCGCCATGAAGATGACGTGGGAGACGATGGCGGGCACCCCCGTCGCGACGGACTGGAAGTACGCGCCGGTATCGGTGGAAATGGCGCCTCGCACCGCGTCGAGCGCGTAGCGCATGGTCCATCCGGCAATCACGGCGTAGTACGACAGGATTCCGAAGCCACAGAAGACGAAGAGCCATCCCAACGGCGCCCACTGAGGGCCGCCGAGGCGCTGCACTGCCACCACGGGCGACTCTTGTGACATGCGCCCCACGATGAATTCGGAGGTCATGACCGGCACACCAATCGCGGCGATGAACACGATGTAGAGCAGCACGAACGCCGCACCGCCCCCCTCGGCGGCGACGTACGCAAAGCGCCACATGTTGCCCAGACCCACCGCCGAGCCGACGGCAGCCAGGATGAATCCGGCTCGGGTCCCCCACGAGTCCCGACCGCCGGTCGCCGCGGGATGTGTCATGACCTTATCTCCTGGTTATGTGATGGCCTGCTGAGCCTTGATGGCGTCCCACGCGGCGTCGAACACCTGCTGTGGGCCGATATGCTGCGCGGTCCAGTCGTCGTTGGCGATGCGCTCCAGCGCCAGCTTGATCAACGCCAGCCAAACGTCGGTCCACACCTCGGCCGAGCCGGAGCGCACGTCGCCGGCCGACTTTCCGGTGGCGATCACCTTGCTGATCTCCTCTCGCAGCTCGGCGAAGCCGTCGTGACTCTTCGAGTCCAGCAGGTCACCCAGTCGGGTGAGGAAGACCAGCTTGATGAGCGCCGGGTCGCTGCTGGCCAGATCGCGCCACGCCGTGGCGATGCGATCGAGGCGCTCAGGGCAGCTGAGCGAGACGGGCGCGTCCCTGACTGCCGACATCAAGAGGCGCACGGCGGCGCGGTAGATCTCGTTGAGTAGGTGTTCCTTGCTGTCGAAGTGTCGGTAGATCGTGCCTTCGGCAACCGCCGCTCGTTTGGCGATCTGCGGTGTGGTGCTGGTATGGTAGCCCTGGGTGGTGAACAGCTCGAGAGCGGCGCGCACGAGGCGCTCGCGTGTCCCCGCGGGGTCGCGGCGTCGGCGTCCGGCCGGCCTGGGAGTCTCGTGGGGGTGAGCCATCACTCGCTACTCTACCACCACGGAGCCGGTCTGCCAAGCCGACGCCTTATCTTTGATACGACTTCCGGCTAGCAGTGACCAGCCGGAGTCAGGGGTAGCAACGTGCGAGGGGGTGATGATGCCGGCGGGACCGAAGTTGGACTTTCGGCGGCTGTGGGAAGCCGCGATACCATACGCGCGCTTCGCAGAACAAGCACAAGACCTCAAGGGCCTGTGGGACGGGATCTACAAGAAGACCCGCTCCCACGAGTGGGCGCTCGAAGCCGCCCGGGCCAAGGGCAATGGGGCGCACCTGCTCGTGATCAACGAGGATTGGTGCTGGGACGGTGCGAACGTGGTGCCGCCGTTGGCCAGGCTCGCCGACGAGGCCGGCACCTTCGAGATCCGCATCATCTCGCGCGACGAGCATCCTGAGGTGATGGACCAGTACCTCACCGACGGGACGCGCTCGATTCCCATCGTCGTCGTGCTGGATGCCGAGTTCACCGAGCTGGGCTACTGGGGTCCGCGCCCCAGCGAGTTACAGGCGTGGGCCAAGGCGAACAAAGGGACGATGGAGAAGAAGGAGTTCTACACCGAGATGCGGCGGTGGCACGTGAAGGACGGGGGCGAATCGACGCTCCGGGAGGTGCTGGCGATTCTCTGACGCTGGCGTGATTGCGGCGCGAGGCCGGGCACCCACTTCGCTCGCTGCACCGCTGCGCCCGAGCTCCCCCAACTGCGTCCCAGCCATCCGGGAACGCCTATCGGCCGACCCCCTCGAGCGCGGCGCGCTGATGCTCGCTCCAGTGGGCATCCGGCCTCGCTACGCCACCTTCCGCTCAGCCTCGCTCTGCCCCCGCGCGTTTCCCGTTTCCCGGCCGTCCGCCGTGCCGCCTTAGCCCCCCAGCTGCTCCCGCAGGATCCCCAGCGATTTCTTCACATCGTCCTGGCTGAATACCAGGCTGGGCCGGAAGCGGACTGAGCGCGGGCCGCAGGCCAGTGTGGCCAAGCCCGCCTCCCAACAGCGCTGGCGCAGTGCGTCGCGGGTGTCGCCGTCGGGCATGTCGAACGCAACGAGCAAACCCCGTCCGCGCACGTTGGTCACCTGGGAAGAGCTCTCCTGCAGCTGCTCCAGGCCCGCCTTGAGCGCCGCTCCCACGGTGGCCGCGCTCTCCACCAGGCTGTCCTCCTGCATGATCTGGAGGTAGCGGACGCACCGCACCATGTCGACCAGGTTGCCGCCCCAGGTGGAGTTGATGCGCGAGGAAACCCGGAAGACGTTCGTTTCCACCTCGTCGATCCGTTTGGTGCTCATGATGCCGCACACCTGGGTCTTCTTGCCGAACGAGACGATGTCCGGCGTCACGCCCAGCTGTTGGAACGCCCACATCGTGCCGCTCACCCCCATCCCCGTCTGCACCTCGTCGAAGATCAGCAGCGCTTCGTGTTGGTCGGCCAGCGCGCGCAGTCGCTGCAGGAACTCCGGGCGGAAGTGGCTGTCGCCGCCCTCGCATTGGATGGGCTCGATGAGGATCGCGGCAATCCCATAGGGGTCCTTGGCGAAGGCAGCCTCGATCTCGTTCACCGACTGCTCCTCCGCCTGCGCCACCGCCGCCTCGTCCATCGGGAAGTGAATCTTCGGGTTGGACACCCGCGGCCAGTCGAACTTGGGGAAGTCCCGGGTCTTGAGCGGCTCGGTATTGGTGACGGAGAGGGTGTAGCCGCTGCGGCCGTGGAAAGCCTCCCGGAAATGCAGGATCTTGTCGGCGCCCCCCTCGATTCCCTTCGCCCGGTTCTTCTGCGCCTTCCAGTCGAACGCTGCCTTCATGGCGTTTTCGACCGCCAGCGCGCCGCCGGCGATGAAGAACAGGTAGCGGAACTCCGTGGGCACGGCGAGCTCACGGAATGTGCGTACGAATGCCGCGAATTCCTGGGAGTAGATGTCGCTATTCGCCGGATTGGCCAAGGCCGCCTGCATGAGCGACGTCCGAAAGCCGTCGTCGGCCATCTTGGGATGGTTGTGACCGATCGGCAGCGTGGCGAAGTATGTGTAGCAGTCGATGTACTCCTTACCCTCTAACGCGTCCACGATGACGGACCCGTGGGATTTCTCCAGATCGATCACGATATGAAAGCCGTCCACCAGGATGTTGCTCTCCAGTATCGGGAAGACCTGGTCGGTGGGAACTCTGACCTCAGCCATGGCACGCTCCTTTGATGGGAAGTACGGGGGAGCGACCGGCTCGCCCTCGGGCGGTGATGAGTGCCCCGGACTCGGGGCGGTGCTGCGGCTCGGGGACGGGCGCGGCGCTAGCGTGCCGCCCTGTTGGGGGGTGCGAAGATCCCGGGGCGGGCCTGCCGGGGCAGGAGTCTGCTCGGTGAGCGGGTAGTGCTACGCAACTGTATATACCTCGTCCCGTTCTGGGGTCCTGCGTGTCTAATGAAATCTAACCGACGGGCAGTGCCGGGCCAGGCAGTGGTGCTGTCGCGGCGCCGTCAGTAGGTCCAGGAGGTGTGGAACAGCGCGAGGAGGCGGTTCTCGGGCCCGATGCCCACGGTGGTGCCGATGATGGCGGCTCGGAACAGTTGGACGATCAGGCCGGCGCCCCCGCCCCACTTGAGGTCTTCGCTGGTGAGCCTGAACTCGCTGGTGGGGAAGACGCGACCGACGTCGAGAAATCCGACGAGCGTCACGCGGAATAGCGTGGGCTCTGCCAGCAGGTCGTAGCGCACGTCCAGGTTGCCCAGGAGCTTGTCGGAGTCGAGGTGGCGCACGCGCCACAGACCGCGATGGGAGTGCGAGCCCCCCAGTACCGAGAACGGACGCTCCATGTTCTCGATTCGGTAGTACGTACCCAACCGCGGTGCCTTGTTCATCGTTTGACCCAGGGCCCGCGCGGTAATCACCAGCTTCTCGCCGATGCCGAGGTAGCCCTGCGCGGAGAGCAGGAAGCGCGTGTAGGTCAGATCACCCAGGACCGAGGAGTCCGCGGCAGCCGCCACTGCCTGTACCAGCACTCCACTCCGCGGGGCTACTTCGTCGTTCCTGGTGTCGAGGATCAGCCCGATGCGCGCCGAGACGTCCCCAGTGGGGATCCCGATGGTCGGGTCCGCCCCGGCCTGCCGGTCGAGCGCCAGCTGGCTCTCGCCCGGCAGGGTGTCGACGTGCCACTCCTCGACGTTGAATCCGACCATGAGGCGCAGCGGGCCGATGATGTCGCGCTGCACCTCACCGTACGCGAACGCGCGCCGGTTATTGGAGCGGTAGTAGAACTCGTTCTCGTCGGTGACGTTCGCCTCGTCGTACACCGACGCGTTGCCGATCCCGAAGTAATTCTCCCGCGCCCGTCGTACCCACTGACCCTGCAGCACGAAGCGCCATCCGTCGAGCAGCTTGGGGGCGCGCCACTCCACGTTGAATTGCTTGCTGCCGTACGTCCCGAAGAAGAAGTCCAACGAGAGCTTGGCGCGGTACGGCGGCGGCGCCTCCCAATCGTCGTACCCCAGCTGGTTGATCTGCGCGTAGTACAGACCCAGTGCGAAACCGTCGCGGTTGGAGTAGTAGATCTTGGGGTACGATACGTCGGTCCAGTCGTCGCCGAACGTGGGCAGGTTGGGCAACTGCGCCCACGCCGTGCCAGCCGACGCCGTCAGGAGGGCCAGAATCGCGGCAGTGCGTCTCACCGATTCCGCTCGTACAGGTACGCGCTGTCGTGGTGGTTGGCGGTCTCTCCGTCGAAAGCCGCGTACCGCCGCCGCCGCAGCGAGCCGTCGCCGGACCTAGAGTGCGACCAAATCGACGCCGCGCCGAACTCGCCCTGCTTGTTCACCGCGTAGAAGGTGAGCCCGAACCGCGGGCGGCCCTGCTCGTCGAGTAGGCGTGGCTCGGTGGTGGCCACGACACGCCGCAGCGTCTCCAGGGCCGCGTCGGTCGGTGACATGCCGCGCCGCATGAACTCGACCGTGAGGAACGCGCCGCACACCTTGATGTTCGCCTCGCCTCGCCCCGTGGAGCCG
>JBDGYO010000051.1:0-11741 GCA_039584015.1 Gemmatimonadota bacterium
CAGATCCATCTGCAGGCCCGTGTCTCCATCCAGCCTGCCGGCCCAGCCGCTGTCCTCCAGGAATTCCTCCGTCTGTCGGTACTTCTCGTAGCGGATCCGGATCAGCGCCTTGCTCGATGCGATCCGCTTGATCCAAGCCGTGAGGCTGCCCGGCCCGGTCCCCCGGAACTTCTTGATGCTACGGCAGACCTCCAGGAACGTCTCCTGCATCACTTCTTCGGCATCCTCCGGACTCCGGCAAATCCGCCGTGCCAGCGTGTAGACCGTGCCCTCGTAGGCGCGGTACACCCGCTCGAGTGCGGCCAGATCGCCGGACTTGGCCCGTTGGATCGCCGGATCGTCCAATGCAGCCAGGGTGATGTCTGCCATTCCCGTCAAGATAGACGCCCGGGGGGGTGGGAGGGTCGCACGGCGCCCCGCGCCACAACCCGTCTCGCGAGGCGGGCGGCGGGAGGCGGGAAGAGTCCGACACCCCCAGGATCTGTAACCCGTTCTGGACGTTGCAGTTACGGTGGCCGCCGATGCCGCATTCGACCGGTCTTGCGCTCTCCCCCTCCCCCTTCCCTCTTCCCCCAAAAAGCGAAAGCGGGAAGCACCCCTTCGGCGCTTCCCGCATCTCGCTTCCTGCTTCCTGGCTCGCGCGCGCTTACACCACCAGATTCACCAGCCGATCGGGCACGTAGATCGTCTTGCGTGGCTGCTTGCCCGCCGTGAAGCGCTGCACGGCCTCCTCGGCGAGCGCCCGCGCCACAGCCTCGTCCTGGGAGATACCCGGTGCCACCCGAAGGCGACCCCGCACCTTGCCGTTCACCTGCACCACCAGCTCGAGCTGTTCCTCCTGGGCGAGCGCCTCGTCGTACGCCGGCCAGGGCGCGTCGAACACGCTGGTGTCGTGTCCCAGCCGCTCCCAGCACTCCTCGGCGAGGTGCGGCGCCAGGGGACCCAGCAGAATGGCCAGGGGCTCGAGCAACGCCTTGGGAAGACCCGCGCCTCCATTCCCCCCCGCGCGCAGGACGTTCACATACTCCATGAGCTTCGAGATGGCCGTGTTATAGCGCAGCGCCTCGAGGTCGGTGCCGACGCCGTGGATCGTCTGATGCAGCTTGCGATTGGCATCGGGATGGTCGCCGGCGCGGCCCTCCCCTGCTGTTGCCACCAGGCTCCAAACCTTATCCAGAAAGCGCCGAATCCCCGAGATCCCCTCGTCGCGGAAATCGCCACCTTCCTGGTAGGGCCCGAGGAACATGAGATACATGCGGAACGTGTCGGCGCCCCACTTGCCGATGTACTCGTCGGGCACCACAACATTGCCGCGCGACTTCGACATCTTCGCGCCGTCCTTCACGATGGTGCCGTGCGCGCGAAACCGCGCGAACGGCTCCTCGAAGGGCAGATGTCCCAGGTCGTGCAGCGCCATGGTGATGAATCGCGAGTACATCAAGTGCAGCACGGCGTGCTCGTTCCCACCGATATAGGAGTTCACCGGAAGCCACTTCGCCGTGAGCTCCTTGTCGAAGGGCCGGTCGTCGTACTCAGTCGACGGGTACCGCAGGAAGTACCACGCCGAGTCGAGGAACGTGTCGGAGACATCCGTCTCGCGCCGCGCCTCCTTGCCGCATGTGGGGCAGGGTACCTTGTACCACTCCTCCACCCGTGCCAGAGGGGACACGCCCGACTCATCGGGGCGGAAGTCCTCCAGCGGCGGCAGTAGCACCGGAAGGTCCTCCTCGGGTACTCCGACTATCCCGCAATCGTCACAGTAGATGGCGGGGATGGGCGGACCCCAGTAGCGCTGCCGCGAGATGCACCAATCGTGCAGCCGGTACTGCACCTGTTTCTTGCCGGCGTGTTGCTGCTCGAGCCAGGCAGTGATCGCCGGGACGGCCTCGGAGCAGGGCATCCCGTCGAACTGACCCGAGTTGATCATCGTGCCGTCCCAGCCGACGAAGCCGATTCCCTCATGGGCCGGGTCGTCCGGCTGGACCACCTGCCGCACTTCGAGATCGAACTGGTGTGCGAACTCGAGGTCCCGCGCATCGTGCCCGGGCACCGCCATGATGGCTCCGGTACCGTACTCCATCAGCACGTAGTCGGCGATCCAGATTGGAATCGACTCGCCCGTCGCCGGGTTGCGGGCATACGCCCCGGTGAAGACCCCGGTCTTCTCCTTCTCGCCCACGCGGCGCGACACGATGTCCATGGCCGCTGCCTGCCGTTGATATTCGTGCACCACCTGCCGCTGTTCCTGCGTGGTGAGCTTGCGCACCAGCGGATGCTCGGGCGCCAGCACCATGTAGGTAGCGCCGAAGATGGTATCGGGACGCGTGGTGAACACTGTGATCGGTGTGCCCGTAGGTGTCTCGAACACCAGGTCGGCGCCTTCCGAGCGGCCAATCCAGTTCACCTGCATGGTCCGGGTGGACTCCGACCAGTCGAGCCACTCGTGGTTGTCCAGCAGCCGCTCCACGTAGTCGGTGATCTTGAAGAACCACTGCTCCAGGAACCGTTGGTGCACGACCGTACCGGGATGCCGCTCGCAGTGGCCGTCGATCACCTGCTCGTTGGCAAGCACCGTCTTGCACTCGGGGCACCAGTTGACCGGCGCCTTCTTGCGCACGGCCAAGCCGGCGTCGAACAGCTTCAGGAAGATCCACTGGGTCCACCTGTAATACTGCGGATCGGTAGTGGAGACCTCGTGGTCCCAGTCCAGCATCAGGCCGCACCGCTGCAGCTGCTCCCGGAACCGCGCCATGTTCTGCGGGATGAGCTCCGCCGGGTGCGTGTTCACTTTGAGGGCGTAGTTCTCCGAGTGGATGCCGAAGGCGTCGAACCCGATGGGCTCGAAGACGTTCTCACCCTGGAGGCGGCGGTACCGTCCGTAGACGTCGGCACCCACGAAGGCAAACACGTTTCCTACGTGGAGCCCCTCGGCCGACGGGTAGGGGTACATCATGAGGTTGTAGTACGGCCGCGCAGCCCCGTGCAGGTCGGCCGCGTTGGTGCGCCGTTCCTCCCACTGGCGACGCCACTTGGCTTCGACGACCTGCGGGTCGTACGTCTCGATCTCGGTGGGTTCTGCCGGCATAGCACGCGTAATCTATCACCGCTTGCTCCCTCTGGAAGCCTGCCGTAGGTTTGGCGCAACCGTATGGCCACCCAGAAATCCGCTGCGCTGCACAAGCGAACGCTCCTCATCGGGGCACCCCTAGCGGTCGTCGTGGTGGCCGCGGCCGCCTCGATTGCTTGGGAGGTCGTCAAGTTCGAGTTCGAGGACGCGGCCGACCTCCGGATCGCCGCCGCCGCCGAACGAGCCAGCAGCACCGTCGACCAGTACCTGCGGGAGCGCCGCTCCGCCTTGCAGTTGTTTGCCAACATCCCCGACATCGTGGACCTAGCCGGCATCGCCGGGCGAGATGCCACCCGACGGGGACTAGACGGGCTCGCTGCTGCCACTCTCGACCAACGGTTCGCTGCGACCGGGCAGCTCTCTCCCGATACAACCCTAGCCCGGTTCCTGGAGGAGTTCGGCGACGTCTCCGACTTTGCCGTGTTGTCCTTCACCGAGCGCCACGGGTTCACCGTCACCAGCAGCCTGCCGGGCGATGACTTCGTGCAGGCCGACGAGGAGTGGTGGCAGGTCGCCATGGAGCAGGGCTCCTACCAGGGCGAGCCCGAGGTGGATGAGGCGTCGAGCCAGATGGGGCTCACCGTGGCCCACGCCATCACCGATCCCGTGACGGGTGAGCCAATCGGGGTCATGCGGGCCACGGTAACGCTCTTCAGGCTGGCCCGCCTCGCCGTTTCCGACCTGCAGACGCTCGCCATCGAGGTAGTGGACGCAGAGGAGCGGGTGGTGATCTCGGCCGATCCGAGCCGCTTGCTGCGCCCCATCAACGAGACCCACCAGATCTACCGTAGCGAGCTCACCGAGGTCATGGAGATCGAGCTGCCGACGGGGGGCACCGAGTGGGTCGGCACGACGCCGACCAATCAGGGGCGCTGGTGGGTGGTGGTGCGGGAGCCCGAGGTGGTTACGTACGCCGGAGCCCGTTCGCTGCAGCGTGCGCTCCTCACGGGAGCCGGGATCGTGCTCGTCCTCGTGCTCATCATGGTCGCCTACGTCACCTCGTGGCTCAATCGCAAGGTGACCCAACCGGTACGCCACGCCGGAGCCGTGGCGGGTCGGGTGGCGGACGGCGACCTCTCCGCCTCAGTGACCTCCGAAGATGCCGGCTCCGAGGAAGTCGGCATCTTGCTCTCTTCAGTGGAGGGCATGGTGGAGGCCCTGCGGCGTCTCGTGGGGCAGATTCGCCTCTCGTCCGAAGAGTCGGCTTCCATGGCCGAGGAGATCTCGGCCAGCACGCAGGAGATGTCGGCCTCCACTCAGGAGATGGCCGGCACCTGCCAGAACCTCAGCGATCAGGCTACCCAGCAGGCCGAGCAGGTGCGCGGTGCGGTGGGCGACGCCACACGGATCAGCAGCATCACCGCCCAGCTGGCCGACGGCTCCACCCTCGCCGCCGATCGCAACACGGCCTTGTTGGAGACGGCGGAACAGCACCGGGAGCGGCTCCTCGCGGGCAGCGAGCAGTTGGGCCGGCTCGCCAGTGACCTCGAGGAGGGTGTTTCGGACGCCAAGCGTCTGGCCGACATGTCCGGACAGATCGAGGCGTTCATCAAGCAGACCCGCTCGATCGCGACCCAAACCAACATGCTCGCGCTCAATGCGGCGATCGAGGCGTCGCGCGCCGGAGGCGAGGGGCGGGGCTTCGCCGTGGTGGCCGACGAGGTCCGCAAGCTCGCCGGCCAAGCGGCGCAAGCGGCGGCCTCCACGACGGAAACCGTCAACAACGTGCTCGCCACATTACAGGCCACGGTAGACCGCTTGACCGCGCTCTCGGAGTCGAGCGCGGCGGTACGCCAGATCGCCGAAGCTGCCGCCGCTGGGCTTCAGGAAGTCGCGGGCGGTGCGGCAGAAACCAGCGCATGGACCGGAGAGATTTCGAACGCGGCCGGTGAAGTGCGGAAGCTGGTGGACGAGATCACCGAGCGACTCCAGGCCGTTCAGGGAGGCACCGAGTCAGTGGTGGCGGCAGCCGAGCAGATTGCCGCTTCCGCCGAAGAGCAGAGCGCCTCGACCCAAGAGATTGCCGGCTCCGCGGCCCAGCTGGCCGAGGTTTCGGAGCGCCTCACGGCGGCGGTGAGCTCCTTCCGGCTGGCGGGGTCGGGAAAGCGCGAGCCGGCGCCCGCACCGGCAGCGCCCTCGGCGGCCTGAGCTAGCCGCTGGTCAGGCTCGCGAAGCGTACCTCCAGCACATCGTCCAACTCCGCCAGACTCTCGAGCACCGCAGCAGCCGGCGTCTGATCCACGACGATCGCGGCCAACGCCTCGCCCCCGGCCTCGTCCTTTCGGGCCTGGTGGTAGGACGCGATGTTGACTTGCGCCTCGCCTAGCAGGCTCCCCACCCGACCGATCACCCCCGGGACGTCGCGGTTACGCAGCAGTAACACGTGGCCGTCGGCCGGCACGTCCACCGGGAAGCCGTTGATGCGGATCACTCGGCCGGCACGCTCGCCCAACAGGGCGCCGTCCACCGTGACCTTTCGGTCGGGGGTTCGGACCGTTACCCCGACTGTCGTCTCGAAGCCGGCGATGGGCTGACCCACCCGCCGCCCGATGTTCATGCCCCGTTGCTCGGCGCGTGTCGCGGCATTTACCAGACTGACGGCGTCCACACCCATCGCGGAGAGCACGCCCTCGACTGCCGCGAGCATCGTGGGACGGGGCGCGTCGTCGTCGTCGCCCCCGAAATAGACCTCTACCGACCGCACACGGTCGTGCGCGACGCCCGCCGCGAGGCGCCCCAGGCGGCGGGCCAATTCCAGCACCCCACCGAGCCGGTCCATCACCTGACTGGGGATACCAGGGAGATTCACCGCGCCGCGCAGCGTGCCCGTGATGAGGGCGTCCCGCACGTTGGCGCAAATCTCGGAGGCCACACGCTCCTGTGCCTCGGAGGTGGAGGCGGCGAGGTGTGGGGTCAGCAGCACCTTGTCGGCCTGGCGCAGCGGTGAGTCGGAGTCGAGCGGCTCGGGCTCGAAAACGTCCAGCGCGGCACCAGCCAGCGTTCCCCGTTCCAACGCCTCGAGCAGCGCGTCATCGTCCACCAGGGCACCGCGCGCCGCGTTCACGACCACGGCGGTGGGCTTCATCTTCGCCAGCCGCTCGCGATTCATGATTCCGCGCGTCTCGTCCGTGAGCGGGGCGTGCAGCGACACGACGTCGGCCGTTTCGAGCACCTCGTCCAGCCCCAGCAGCGTGATGCCCATGTCACGAGCCCGCGCCTCCGGCAGGTACGGGTCGTGCGCCACCACCTTCATGCCAAAGGCACGCGCGATGCTGGCCACATGCACGCCCACCCGGCCGAGCCCGACCAACCCAAGTCGCTTTCCTCGAAGCTCGGTGCCCGGAAACTGTTTCCGGTCCCAACGCCCCTTCTCCATACTCGTCGCCGCCCAGGGGATCTTGCGCAGCAGCGACAGCAACAGAGCCACGGTGTGTTCCGCGGCACTCACTGTATTGGCACCGGGTGCATTGAGCACCGCGATGCCCCGCCGTGTCGCCGCCTCGACGTCGATATTGTCGACCCCGACACCCGCTCGGCCGATCAGGCTGAGCCGGGGCGCACCGGCCATGAGCTCCTCGGTCACCGTCGTGTCGGAGCGGACCAGCAACGCGTGCGCCCGCTCCAGCTCGCCGGGCAGGCGGTCCGGCTCCCCCGCGACGGGGACGACCTCTATCTGTGACTCGTTCTCGAGCAGCGCGACGCCCGCCGGGTGCATACGGTCGGCGACGACGACGACGAAGCTCACACCGCCACCTCTTCCACCACCTCCAACACCTCTCGCACCCGCTCGGGACTGTGGTCACCCATGTGCCCGATGCGCAGGGTCGTGGGCTTGAGCTCACCGTACCCCGTGCCGATGATCCAGCCCTTCTTCTTGACCGCCTGCACCAGCTCGCGGCCGTTCTTTCCCTCGGGCACCTCGAGGCACGAGACCGTCCAGGAGCGGCGACCCTCGGGCGGCAGATACGAGAACCCGAGCTCCCCGCCCCGTCCCCCGACCCACTGCTCCACGACCTGACGCATGGCGTCGTGCCGCTGCCACCGTTGCTCGATCCCACCCTCGGCCTCGATCCGCTCCAGTTGCGCATCGAGTGCGTAGAGCAGAGAGATCGCGGGCGTATTAGTGGGTTGATAGTTGCCGGCGGCCTTGTCGAACGCGATCACGTCGAGATAGGCGCCACGCTCCGGTATCGACTTTGCGTGCTCCAGCATGCGCTCGGACGCCACCGCCAGCGCGAGCCCGGGCGGCAGCGCCAGCGCCTTCTGCGAACCCGTCAACACGAAGTCCAGCGACCACTCGTCGATCTCCACCGGCGATCCAGCCATGGACGTCACGGCATCCACCAGCAGCAGCACGTTGTCGAACTCGTGCACCACCGCGGCAAGCTCCTCGAGGGGCGCGAGGGCGCCGGTGGACGTCTCCGAATGGACCAGCGTGACGGCCTCCACGTCGGTGCGCTTGAGCGCGTCCCGCAGCATGTCGGGTTCCACGGTCTGCCCCAACGGGACCTGCAGCCGCACGACGTCCCGTCCCGTAGCCGCCACGATCGCCGCGAAGCGCTCGCCGAACGCGCCACCCACGAGGGAGAGGGCGCGGTGCTTGACGCCGGAGCGCACGGCCATCTCCATGAAGCCGGTGGCCGAACAGGTGCCCACGAGCACGCGGCGCTCGGTGCGGCACAGGCGCTGGAGTGGCGGCTCCATGCGCTTCAGCAGGTCGACCATGTCCTGGCCGCGGTGCGGGATCATCGCCCGGTTCATGGCCGCCAGGACGTCGGGGTGGACCTCTGTGGGTCCGGGAAGGAAGAACCGACCGAACTCAGGTGCGCTCATTCACCGTACCAGGTGTCGATGGGCTGGGTTGAGCGGACCAGGCGCATGCCTGCGTCCGCGAAGCGTTGAAAAGCCTCGTCTGCCTGCTCCGTGAAGTCAACCACGCCGGGGACCACCACGGCGGAAGTGCAATCCTCCAGCAGATACACCTTCTCCGCCAGGTCAGGGTCCCGCGCCTGCACTTCGGTCAGTAGGTCATGAATCGACCAGGCCACGCAGTGGCTCTTTGCCTGGCCCGCCACGACTACCGCGTCGCACGCAATCAGCCGCTCGATGAACCTAACGTTCTTGGCGGCGATCGGTGTGCCGTCGGGCCCCTCGAGCACCTCGGGGCTCAGCACCGAATAGTTCTCGGTGAGGGGATTGTTGCCCTTCACCTCGAACCCCGTGGGGGCCGCGCGGGCGACGCTGTGAAAGAAGACGGCCTCTTCCACGGCGGACACGAGCGCGTGGCCCACCCCACCGAGCATGGCGTGATAGGGCCACACCATGAGGGGGTAGCGGCCTTCGCTCAAGGTGCGCACGTAGTGCAGGGCGTGCTCGCTCAGCCAGGCGTAGTCGCGTCCGGGCACGGTGTCGGCGATCGCCGGATTCACCTTCCAGACGCCCCGTTCGACGTCTTCGGACGTGATGATGGTCTGAGCACCCGCCGGGTGCTCTCCTGCCTCGTTGATCCAGAAGATGGGGTGGAAGATCTGAATGGCGCTGTGGGTGTCCATGGTGGGGGCGATCTCGCCGATGACACCGAGGTTCCGATAGATGAACTCGCACAGCCGGACGTTGTCCTCGACCGCCCCGTTCCCCGAGCGCCCACCCACGAAGAGCTCGTGCCCCGGGATACAGAAAGTGTTCTGACAGTCGACCACGACGAGACAGACACGTCGCTCGGCTGTCGAGGCCGGCCGAAGATCATGCTGCCGCGCCCACGCCTCGGCCTCTCGGGCACGTGACTCGTACTCGACTCGCCAAATCTCTCCGACCTTGGCCGGGTCGAAGTGGGGAGGGATGGGGAGCTCGGGCACGTGCTCCCTACTCGACCAACTCCAGCCGCTCATTGGGCCGGTACCACCGCCCGACCTTGGCGCACGACTCGCCGTCCTTCATCACCACGTCCGCCGTGAAGTCGTACTTGCCTCCGTCGCGGAACAGCGACGAGCCTACGCCATACGAGTCGACCGGCACCCCGGCGTCCTCGAACGCCCGGATCTTCTCCACCGTGAAACCGCCCGAGACTACGATCTTCACCTCGGTGAACCCCTCGGCATCGAGTGCCTCGCGCACGTTCCACACGAGTCGGGGATTGACTCCACGCGGATCGAAGTCGCCCATGCCGCCGCAGATCGACTGGTCCACCAGCGTCGCCGACGTGTCGAGCCGCACCCCGTACAGCCGGGAACCGAGCGCACGCGCCACCTCCAGTGACGTGCGCACACTGTCGTTCTCGAAATCCACCAGGCTGATCAGCTTCACATCCTCGGGCATGTACTCCGCGAACTTCTGCCCTGCGAGCACGGTGTCGCCGCCGTACGCGGCAATCATGGCGTGCGGCACCGTGCCCACCCCTTCGCTCCCCCACCACGAGGCCTGGGCATCGGTCGAGACACCGATCGCTCCCGCAATGTGCGCCGCGTACCCGTCACCGGTCTGCACCAGCCAGTGGTCGTGGCGGGCGGGGAAGAACATCACGTCCTTGGGCTTGGCCGCATCGACCACGAGGCGCGTGTTGGTCCCCACGCGGGTGCGGCGGGCAAGCACGCCTACGTACAGCGTCTCGAGGTGCGCAAACGCATCGTACGGCCCCTCGATGGTCATCGCCGTCTCCCACGGGGTAATCTCGTCGCCGTCGTACAAGGCGTGAACGGAGAGATCCTTCCAGGAGTGGGAGCAGAGCTTAAGGATCGCGATGGCCTCGTCGACACCGCCGAGGTACGCGTGAGACTTGCAGAACACCTGCATCATCACCGTGGGCCGGTGACCATCGGCCAGCGCCACCTCCCGTGCCCGGACGAAGTACTTATCGGTGTAGTACCCCGACTGCATCTTCTCCACGGGAAGGTGGAAGATGGACGGGTCGAGGCGCTTCCGGCGTGGCATGGCTAGGTGCTGTCCTCTCTGATCGCGAACCGCAGGGCGCGCCGCCGCAGCCAGCGGACGCCGAGCGCATCCCTCAGTCCCCTGGCCGCCCGGTTCCACATTCCATACTTGCTCCGCCCGTGTCGCCGCGGCCGGTGGGAAACGGGCACTTCAGCCACCGCGCCGCCCTGAGTGCGCACCAGCGTCGGGAGAAAGCGGTGCATCCCGCTGAACCGCGGCAGCGTCGCCATGGCGCTCCCGCGGATCGCCTTCAGGGAGCAACCCGTGTCCCGCACGGTGTCACCCGTGATCCAGTTCCGCACCCGATTGGCAATCCGGCTCTGGAGCAGCTTCCACCGGGAATCGGCACGCCGGACACGGTACCCGGCTACGGCGGCGAGCGACGGGTCAGCCGCGAGGGCCTCCAGAAGCCCCGGAACGTCGGCCGGATCGTTCTGCCCATCGGCATCCATCAACACCACGACCTCACCGGCGGCGGCGTCTGCTCCTGCGGAGAACGCGGCACTCTGCCCCGCGTTCCCCTCGAAAGCCACGACCCTCAGGCGGGGGTAGCGCACCGTGAGCCGGCGCAGCTCGTCGAGTGAGCCGTCAGTGGAGCCGTCGTCCACGGCAACCACTTCATGCGGGACATCCCGCAAGGACGCCGCGATCTCCTCAAGGAGCGGCGCCAGGTTCTCCCGCTCGTCATAGACCGGCAGCACCACAGAGACCACGGGGTCCATCACGGGGGCAACGTACGGCGCTCCAGAGCCGGAATCAAGTTGACGAGACTCCGCCCTCCCACCTTATTTCGCGGTGCTCGCCAGATGACGTTCCACCCTGGGAGGAGGGGCTGATCGTGTCCGATTCACTCACACGCCGAGACTTTCTGGGTGCCGCCTCCGGGCTCGCCGCCGGCGCCATGCTGGGACCTGGGATCATCGGCAAGAACGCGCCCGCCGTACACGTTCGGCCGGCCGCACGTACCGTCGCCGTCGCGTCGGCCAACGGACTCCGGGCTGTGGAGAAGGCCGGAACACTGCTCCAACAGGGAGTCGACACGCTCGACGCAGCCATCGAGGGTGTGAAGATCCAGGAGCTGGACCCCGAGGACAGCTCGGTGGGCTATGGCGGCCTGCCGAACGAGCACGGGGTCGTCCAGCTCGACGCATCGTGCATGCACGGGCCCTCCCGCCGAGCGGGAGCCGTCGGCGCGTTGGAGGGAATCAAGACACCCAGCGTCGTGGCCAAGTACGTGCTGCTCTACACCGACCACATCATGCTGGTGGGCGAGGGCGCCAGGCGGTTCGCGCTCTCCTACGGGTTCAAGGAGGAGGACCTCCTCACCGACCGGGCGCGGGAGCGCTGGCTCCACTGGCGCGCCAACCGGGGCCCCGATGACGACTGGATCGACGTGCCCCGGGACGAACAGATGGTCGTGCCCGAACGGCACGGCACGATCAACTGCAATACGGTGAATGCGAACGGCGACGTCTCCTCCGTCACGACCACGAGCGGGCTGGCGTGGAAGATCCCGGGCCGGGTGGGAGACTCCCCCATGATCGGCGCCGGCCAGTACACCGACAACGATGTTGGCGCCGCCGGCTCCACGGGGCGAGGCGAGGCGAACATCAAGGTGTGCGGCGCGTTCCTCACGGTCGAGTTCATGCGGCGCGGCATGTCACCGACCGACGCGGCCCTGGAGACG
>JBDGYO010000052.1:0-11712 GCA_039584015.1 Gemmatimonadota bacterium
GAAGAAGGTTGGTTAGATAAAATTACTAAGGATATTGTTGATCCTAAGTAGATAGTTAATAAAATATAATACCAGGATGCTATGAACGAGGAAACTATTTATATACAAATTGCGTCATATAGAGACCCAGAATTAATTAAAACTCTTGAAGATTGTATTGAAAACTCAAATAAACCAGAAAATTTACGATTTGGTATTTGCAGACAATATAAACCAGAAGATGGATTTGATGTGTTACCTGATTGGATGCAAAACGATTCTAGATTTAGAGTTGTTGATGTAAATTGGAGAGATGCTAGGGGAGTTTGTTGGGCGAGAAACGTTGTACAAAATGAATATCAAGGTGAAACTTATACTTTACAATTAGATTCACACCATAGATTTGCACCGGGTTGGGACACTCTTTGTATTGATATGATAAAACAGTTGCAGAAAAAAGGTTATAAAAAGCCTCTTTTAACTGCATATTTACCTTCTTATAAACCTCATAATGACCCACATGGTAGGGAATCCGAACCGTGGTTTATGGAATTTGATAGATTTATTCCAGAGGGAGCTATATTTTTTATTCCAGCAATTATGCCTGGCTTTCAAAGAAGAACCGAACCTATGAGATCCAGATTTTATTCTGCTCATTTTTGTTTTACTTTAGGTCAGTTTTGCAAAGAAATACCTCATGATCCTGATTATTATTTTCATGGTGAAGAAATTAGTATTGCTGTAAGAGCTTTTACTCATGGTTATGATTTGTTCCACCCTCATAAAAATATTGCTTGGCATGAATATACAAGAGAAGGTAGAGATAAACATTGGGATGATCATGACGTTGACTCCGGTAGTAGTTACGGGTGGACTTCTGTAAACAATGCATGTCATTTTAGAAACCGCACTTTATTTGGTATGGATGAAACCGAAATAGCTAATTTAGACTTCGGTAAGTACGGGTTTGGTACTGAAAGAACGTTAGAAGATTATGAACGATATTCAGGTATTAAATTTGACCGTAGAGGGGTTATGGAATATACATGGCCGCAACTTCAGGAACCACCTAACCCGTGTTATAAAACAGCAATAGGTGTATATAAAACTAAAGAAGAATGGGAAAATGGTTTTGGTAGAAATTGGTGTGTTGATATTTGGATAGCAAATGAAGATATTACAACACCAGATCATTATGATTGTGATTTTTGGTGTTGTACCGCACACGATAAAGACGGTAATGAAATTTATAGAGAAGATATAGGTGAATGGAGGATTGAAGAAGAAAAAGCAAAAGACGCTGCGAGTTTCTTTTTAAAGTTTTGCAGTGATAGTGAACCTAAATCTTGGGCTGTATTACCTCATAGTAGAAGTAAAGGTTGGTTAGATAGAATAGGACCCAATCCTATCGACTTACCTCTTTCAAAACATGAAATAACTAACGGAATTTACGATGAATAACGATATTCAACATCACATAGTAGGGGATGATTATGATGGTAGAATTGCTACCGAATATAATACGTGGCAGGTAGAACGTATATATGATATCATACTGCATCATTATGGTCGAAAAGGCGACCCAATGTTTAACGTTTCTATTGGATCTTGTGATGGTACTTTTCACGATACCATATCTGCATACATGTGTAATTATAGGTGGAGAGGTATGTTTGTTGAACCTATTCCTGATGCTTTCAAAGCTTTATCAAAATATGTAGAGTCATCTTTACCAGAGGATTGTATTGTTGAAAATGTCGCAGTATCTGATACTGAACGTAAAGAATTAATGTGTTACATCCCATGGAGTAAAATTGAATCAGATGGATTACATGAAGCTATTGTAGGTATGGGTTCATTTATACCTCCAAAAAATGGTTTTGAATCAGATCCTGAAACAAAAGCTTTGTTAGAAGAGCATGGTGATCTTATTGAAGTTGATGTTGTTACTGCAAATTCATTATTAGAAAAACACGGTATAGAAAAAATAGATTTTTGTACTGTTGATACAGAAGGTTTTGATTATGAAGTATTTTTAGGATTTGATATAGAAAAATATCAACCTAAAGTTATTAAGTTTGAGCTTTTTAATAATGAAGAAGATAAACTTGTAAAATTATTTGATAGATTAATTGCAGCTGGATATATTCTTACCAATCAAGAAGGCTGCGATATTATGGCATTTCACAGCAGTGAAATAGAAAAATTTAAAACTAATAGACGTTGGCCAGAAGTTGAAAAATTAGGTACGTGTATTGAAGGTAATGGTTTTAGAAATGACGCTGATGGTAATTTTGTTGATGTTCCAGAACAAATTGAAGAAGGCGATTATTTTCAAGATGGGTTCGTAGTAGAAGATAAAGAAGAACAAAAGAGAATTATTTCTAACGAAGGACCCTCAAAAACTACTATAGTTACAGGTATATGGGACCTTAAACGTGGAGAAATGGATGGAGGGTTTAATAGACCGTTTCAACATTATCTAGATAAATTTGATGAGTTGTTAAAAACTGATGCTCCTATGATTATTTTTATAGGGGCATCAGATGAAGATTTCGTATGGGAGCGTAGAAGTAGAGATAATACAAGTGTAGTTATCAAAGAAGCAGACGAGTTTAGAACCTGGTTTGAATTTTACGACAAAGTACAAGAAATTCGTTCTAATCCAGATTGGTATAATAAAGCATCCTGGCTCGCAGAAAGTACTCAAGCTGGATTAGAACTATATAACCCTATGGTTATGAGCAAGATGTTCTTGCTTAATGATGCTGCTATTTCTAACCCATTTGATACCGATTATTTCTTATGGGTTGACGGTGGTATTACCAGTACGGTTCATCAAGGGTATTTTACTCACGATAAAGTAATTAATAAGATTCATCATTACCTACAAAAGTTTTTATTCGTTTGTTTCCCTTATGAGAATTATGAGATACATGGTTTTGACCATGACCGTTTAAGAGACTATTGTAACGTAGATAAAACCACTAGAGTTGCTAGAGCTGGTGTGTTTGGTGGTCATAAAGATTATGTTAGTAAGGTTAATAGCCTGTATTACGACTACCTTAAAAACTCTCTTGATGAAGGTCAAATGGGTACCGAGGAAAGTGTATTTACTATCTTAACTTATAAACATGAAGATATTATAGACCGTACTATGATTAGAGATGATGGTCTATTCGAATGTTTCTTTGAGAATCTTAAAAACGATACAGTAGAGTTAATTACAACTAGAAAAATGAAACCTATCGATGAGTTAAAAACTTATCTTTACGTCATTACATATAATTCACCTTCTCAATTTTTAAGACTTTGCGAAAACTGGTCTACTACAGATAAGTGGTTTGAAAGATGTGAAAAAGTTGTATTGAATAATTCAACTGACAGATCTACCGATACAGAGTATGAAGCTATTTTTGATTTGTATGGATTCACAGAATACAAAAAAGACAATATTGGTATTTGTGGAGGTAGACAGTGGGTAGCTGAGCATTTCGACACTACGGATGGTGATTATTATCTCTTTTTAGAAGATGATATGTATATTCATGATAGAGAATGTGGGTTATGTGAAAGCGGTTTTAGACGTTTTGTTCCAAATTTATTTGATAAAACTCACAAAATTATGGAAAAGCATGGATATGATTTTCTTAAGTTTTGTTTTTCTGAATTTTTTGGCGATAACAGAACTCAATGGTCATGGTATAATGTACCTCAAGAAGTAAGAGAAAAATTCTGGCCACATAAAAAGTATTTACCTGCTAATGGTTTAGATCCTAATGCTCCATTAGTTCATTATAAAAACATACATTGTATGGATGATCTTGCATATACTGACGGAGAAATATTCTATTGCAATTGGCCTCAGTTAGTATCAAAAGAAGGTAACAAAAAAATGTTTTTAACTGAGAAATGGGCTGCTCCGTTTGAGCAAACATGGATGTCATATATGTATCAGCAAACGGTTAATGGTAATTTGAATCCTGCTATTCTTTTGGCAACACCTTGTTATCACGAAAGATTTGATTATTATAAAGCGGAAGATAGAAGAGAGAACTAAACAATGCTTCTTTATTAAATATTTTAAATGGAAGTAAAGGTACTTAATAGTTCCAATTTCGCAAGTTTAAGCGCTAATTACGGTTTAGATGAAAATGTAAATTTCGGTATATCAAATCGAAATACATATCATGGCTTTGATTTAACCTTAGATCAGTGTTTATCCGGCGCTAGAGATACATCAATAAACAAGTATTCATCTTTTTATCTTTCAAATGAATTTGATTATAAAGATTTTCTTACTTTAGATAAATTAGAAATACCGTTAAATTTTACTTTTACTTCTTATATAGCTGTAAATAGTACTTCAAATGTAAGATATCTATCAGCCTTACCAGCAGAAGAAGAACCTGTCACTAATTTAGTTGTAAGTAATTATTTTGATAGTAATTCCTTTTTTGAAGTTCATTTCTTAGATAGAAATAATTGTAAAATTAAAAATACAGAGGGGGAAGTTACCAGATATTTAACATACGATTACATTAATAGTAAATTGATAATGTTAACAGGCTCAGATATTATATCTCCGAACGATTTAAACACATTTCAATACACATACGATAAAACATTTGACTATATTTCATTTAGTAAAAAAATATTTGATAAAGTAAATTATTTGTATTATGATTTTGATAATGATTTAATAACATTGCAATCTCCACCAACTGAAAAAAGAACAGTACCTTTTGATAATAATACTCTTTTTAAACTAAGAATAAATCCTTCATCAGTATTTGATAAGTTATCAACTTCTCAATACGTTTATAATGAGAGTTTAGATAATACAAAATTAAATGTTAATACTCTTAAGAGTGATTATACTTTTAATACTAACTTTTTATTCAATACAGAATACTACAAAATAAATCCTTATAAGAGTAAAAAGTTTGATGTAAATGTTTTAAATTTAAAAAATCAAAAGACAGTTTTTAATACTCAATCTTATGGTAATGTTTTTCCTGACCAACCTGATTTTAAACACAGATATTATGAAAATTTATTTACTGGTGTAAATCAAGAAACGGGTAATTCAAATATTGGTTTAGGTTTTGCAAGTTATACTCTAACTAAGTTATTAAAAAATGACTCATTAAATTATTTTCATATACCATATGAAATATACCCGTATGAAAAACTTAACATAAACGATAGCAGTCTTGTGTCGTCGGGAGCAATTGCTAGTGATACTCCTTATTATTCCGATAAGGTATTTAAAAAATTAAATGATTATAGAGATAGTTCACCATACGGAGATGTTTCTGACACACAAACGGGGTCATTTTTATGTTCGTGGTTATCGGGTGGTCAAAATATAAATGAAAAAGGTATTTGGGTAGACAGATTTTACAATCCCGCTAATATAAGCTATTATGATGCCCTAACTAACCCATCACAAGGTTTAACTACAAACTTTGATCAGATTAGCAGCCTTAATACTAATAATAATATTGCATATGATTTATATGATGTTAAGTCCAACTTAACATTTGAAAAGGGTTCGCAATATGCTTATCATCATATCGGTAATAAAAATTGTGCATCTTTTGTAAACAATTTATCGTCAAGTTTATTTGTTGACGGGTTACCTTATTATTTTAGCCTTTTATATGATAGAAAAATTAACACAGGTGAAATTGTTTTTAAAGGTGATTATTTTACAAAAACATTAACCGTTCCATTAGATACAATATCAGAATTTGATAATTTTTCGGTAACCTTTGATTTAAGTAACGATAATTGGGAAAGACCTTTTGGATCGCAAATAATCGGTAACTACACTAATAAAGGGTTTGGTATTTTTAACTATAGAAGAATTACACCCTATACGGTATGTTATTGTGATAATGAAGTGTATCTTTTTAATACTCAAGGATTAAGAATTAAAACTATAATAAATGAAAATAAAATTACCGAAGTATTAAAATTTGAACCTAATAGCTTATTTTTAGCATTCGATGAAAAAGGATTTGTCACAAAATATAATTATATAGGTACTGCGTTAGACAAACATTATTTACCTTTCATGGATAATAATAATGACAAATATTATTATAGTTATGGTGATTATGCATTTTTATTAGTATCAGGTAGTTGGTATAGATTAGATATTAATTCTCTTTTTTATAAAACTAGTGAAGAGTTAAGTTATAATGAAACTAAAATCGGTAACAGTTTTTCAGGTATTGTAGCCGACAATACAAATGTATATTTGATTTCCGGGTACAATCCAAAAGTATATAACAACGATATATACTTTAACACCGGTAATGCTATTGAATATTTTAGTTTAAAAAATAATCAAATTGGATTAAAAGTAGAAGGGTTAATAGTAGATTATACGTTTGATAAAGAAGGTAATTTTTATTGTATTTATGATGATGATAAATTAGTAAAAATTGATAATTATGATAATATAACATACAATAATAAATTATCCGCAGTTACGGGGTTTAACAATAGTTTAGGTAAAGGTATAGATATTATAGATGAGTTTTACGAAAATAAACATATCACAGATTATCTTTCAATTATAAGTTTAAGTTCAAACGGCGAGGTCGGTAAATTAGCATACACTAGAACAAAAAATGACTTTACAGATGCCACTAGCAGTATTACTGGTAATGATATTGTAATAGATGGGTTTCCTTACAATACCAATATTAATAATTACAATTATGTTAGAAATAATTACGATGATGGTAAAAATTTAGAATGTAAAATAAAGTTACCTAATATATATGATGTTCAAACTTTTGAAACATGTACATTATCGTACCCGCTTTCAAACATATCCCCTGGATATCATAACTTTACTGTTACTTTTGATACAATAAATGGTTTATTCAATCTGTTTATTGATGGTAAAAATGTAGATACTTATTCATTCGAAAATATTAAGTATAGTTTCGGTACTGTTTTTGATAATGTAATGTATATAGGCACAGAACCAAGTTACGGTAATAATAAACTCAATGATAATTTAAATGATATCAATTATTATAATTACGGTAATTTTAAATTAAAAAATTATAGTATGTATAACATACCTCTTTATCTATATGATATTGCTAATATTATAAGAAGTAAATATAAAATTGCAGATTTACTATTTGAATTACCTACAGGTAAAAGAAGTTACACAGAAAATATTGATAAGTTCTTTAAGAACAAATTACCTGGAAGAAAGAGTAATCTATTAAACATTTCGATTCAAGATACTGGTATAAACGAAAAACTTTTACAAGAAGATATAACAGAGGAGGTTTTTGCTAGTATTAAGAAAGTGTTACCTGCTAATACAAAACTTAACAAAGTTGTTTGGGAAAAAGATAATGATTAATATATCATCAGAGTTTAATAATTATAGTTATTCGTTTAACAGGACGTTAAGTTCTGATATTGTACTTCCATATAATAAATCAGATATAGATATAGGTGTAAATGAATTAGCTAATGGTAATAATTTTAACACAAGTTTAGATTACTTACAATCTAATTTATTTTATCTTTATTCAGTTTCAAAATACGCTAACCCAAATTTACCTAAACAGTATAAAGGTTGGCTAGGTAATTATACCCCAACGAAACAAGATTTAGAAGTAACTATTAGAGGTGAGTTTTTTAAATCAGCTATTTACAATAATAGTGATGGCAGCGTAAATCCTAATTCTATTCCTTATTTTTATTTATCCGATAAGAATAATAATACATACAAATTTGCATACGAAGTAGAAGGTATTAAAAACCCAGCTTCAGAATTAGTACCGTCGAGTTTTGAATCAAATATTGATCTTACTAATATAGGAAATAAACTATCAGTAGAAGCTACTCAACAAGCACTTACTGGTTATGGATTTACTTCTACTTATACTGAAGAATCTAACGGTATTTTACAATTAAACATTACTAGCAGTGAAGGTGGTATATTTAACGGTAATAAAAATACTGAAACGTATTCAAGCTTATTTGGTAACAATGTTAGTATAGATATAACACAAGGTGATAGTACTGTTGAATTTAATTTATATAATGAAAATTTAAATGAAGTAATTACTAACCCATCTAATTATGATAATATAAACAACTTTAGTATAGCTCCGGGTAACCTATCTGGATTTAAGGTTTTATTTTTATGTTCAGATAATAGAATTCAAGCGTTAAGTGCAAATTTAAATAGTTCCTCAACTAACGATTACAAATTTTTAAACTATATAGAGACATACGGTGAACTTAATAAATTAAATTTTATCAAGATTAATAGTTCTGCATATTACGGTGATAGTATATATGTGTGTGATGAATCTAGAAATAATATAGTTAGAATGAATGTAGATGGTTTTACCAAAAAGGGTAGCCATAGGTATGATAAATTTTACGAGACTGAAATTATAGGCGGTGAAGGCGAAGTTAGGGATAACTATTCATTTAACAGTCCTAAGATAGTAGATTTTTATGATCAATATCTTTACGTTTTAGATCAAGGTAATAAAATGGTTAAAGTTTTTGATGAAGATTTAGGTTTTGTTAGAAATATACGCAAAGCTTATTTCTATGATCAAAATCTACCCGTATCTGTTAAGTTGTATAATGATAATTTTTATTGGCTAACTAAAGAAGGTAAAATTTCAATTCTAGATTTAGATTTAAATTTATTAGAAACTATAGATGTATCAGTTAATAGTTTACAACAAGAAGAATTTTTAGATTTAGTTATTTCACCAATTAATAATAACTATTACGTTCTTACTAAAACTAACGTTTACAAATACTTTACTGATAATAATACATTAATAGGAAGATTTAATTTTGAAAAAGAAGGTATACCTAAAAGAGACGTTTGTTGTTTTCAGTTTTTAAATTTAGTTGAATCAGTTAATGAGCAAGATTTAATTTATATTTACCGGAACACTAACGGCAGGGGTATGTTATTAGGATTTTTAGAAGATGAATTCTATTTTAATTTGTTATCTGATTACAATTTTGATATATATAGTACAAATGAAATACATATCAAAAAAGATGAATTTGCTTCTAGTTTAGCATATAATAAATCTATTCTTAAAATTTTAAACAATACGCTTCAATTAAGAAATTTCATTTATAGAAAAGTAAACGCTGATATGGAAAATTCCGGTGCGTTAGTATTCACTGGTATAACATATTACAATCCAGAAGAGCTTGAAATTACTAACTACAAATCTGATATGGATAACTATATAGGTACTAATGAAATATTTTCAAGAGCAGTAGTTAACAGGGTATTAAACAAAATTTTAGATTTACAAAATCAACTTTTAGGTTTATTTAAAACTAATATAACCCCGCCGCCTAGAAAATCTAATTTCTTACAATCAGATAATAACGGATTAATGTTGGAAACATTTCCAGTTGAACCAAATGATTATTTTATTTTAGAAGATAGTGTAACATATAGGGACTATATATTGCAAGAATACGCTTTGATACCACAAATTAACAATTAAATAATAAAAAATGCCAAGCTCAAAAATTTCAGAACTTAGTGCCGCAACATCTAGTCAGATTAAATCTGACGACTTACTTACTTTTGTTGATGTATCTGAACAAGATGTTGAAAAAATTAACAAATCTATAACTACTGAAAATTTTGCTGGTTATCTAAGAGACTTTACTAACATTTTTCCAATACCGTTTACCTCTCAATTTATTACACCTGATGCTTATATTAATGGGGTACAAACTCCTATAGCAAGTAAGGTTGGAGGTCAAACAGTTAATTTGGGGGATGTAGGTGCATTCAAATTTGATGAATACGGAAGAGTATACGATTATACAACTAATTCAGAAAATGTAGCATCTGAAGAAATTTTAATGGCAGCAGGTACTGCTGCACTTTGGTACAAAACTAAAATTACTGATAATTTTGATACTGCTCAACCTAGTAGTTTGAATAGTCTTAATGATGTAGGAGTTGGAGATGAAACTGCTGGTTATTTTAATGCAAATAGTTATTGGAACCCAGCTAATGGAAATTCTACTTACAATACTTCACAAAAAATAAATTATAGCGATAGGCAAGAAAACGATTATGATTGGACGTACTACTTTTCAAAAACTTATGGTAGGTTTAAAAAGTCTATTATTGAAATGGAACAAGGTGGTGGTCAAGATTTAGGTATATATGGCAACACAAGTATATACATTGAAATTGATTGGGAGAATGCTAAAGTTATAGCTACAGGTATTTTGGCAGCTAGAAGTAATTATAACGGTAGTTTTATAATGAACGCTAACTTAACTAATGGTGTTAACACGATTAAAGGAGATATTCAAAATGCATCTGAACTTCAAACTGGTATACCTCAGTTAATTATTGATTATCCTAACAGAAAAATTTTAGGTTTACCTTTAAGTAGCGTTATAAGAAGAAACAAATATATAAATTCAGGAGCTCAAATAAGTCTTAAACAAACAAATATTATATAATGCCAAAAAGTAGTATAACTCAATTAGTTTCTGCAGCAGCAAGTGAATTAGCTTTTGATGATTTACTTATTGGCACTATTCCATCTACTGATAATTATAAAACAACTTTGAAAGATTTTGTAGATTATTTAAAAAATTATTCATCTGCATTTTTTCCTATTGAATTTAATGAAAAATTTATCAATTATAATAATACTAGTTCAAATATTTCTTTAGTTAGTAAAAATATAAATGAAATAGAAACTATTACATTTGATCAAAATGGGTGCGTGATTAATTTGACCGATAAAGCTACACCTCTTCAAAATAAAACTGAAATGTATAGAGGGTCAATAGCTACTTCATACGTACAGGTAGATGGAGATAATCAAGGCGCAGGGTATTTTGATGGTGTTACCCCATTAACTTCTAATAGATATAATGCTATTACTGGTCCAAATGTTGTATATGCAAGTACTTTAGAAACCTCCACCACGTCTGGTAATTGGAATTTACTTTTTAACAAGACATATGAGGGTTATAAAAAAAGCGTAATTGAATATAAACATATGAGATTAGATACTTCTGACAGTACAGAAGTAAGCAACGTTTTTAAATTTGTAATTTTTTGGGACGGGGAAAACAAAACTAGGGTATTAGGTACAGCAAAAACAGGTGGTGTAAATAATAATTTTTCTCAATCTTTTGTTTGGCCTGATAAAACTTTAAATGATAATCAAAGTTATGCTGCATTTGATTCTATTCGAGTTTTACAAGGTATTGCATTGATGCATTTAATGTATATAGAAGTTGATGGTAAGAATAAAAGAATAAAAAAATTACCTATAAAATGTTTTGTTCCTGATACTAACAGAGAAACTCATACCATATCGATTACTATTAAAAGCTTTGCTTAAATATTTTTATGGCAAACGTAATAGACTGTAGTGCAGCATCGCCACTAAGTTCATTTTACTCTACTAATCTTAATAACGTTATTTGTGGTTATAATAGATTAGGTGAACGTATATCTCGTTCTTTAGGAGCGCCTCTTATTAACGTTGAAATTCATCAAGATCAGTTATATGAAAATATTAGTATAGCTGTTGAAATGTTTACTAAATTTGCAGGCTTTACTAGAGAGTATTTGGTTTTTAGTTCTAAACTTTATGAAAGAGGAAAAGGTATAAGACTAGATGTTTTATTTTCCGCAAAAAGAACAGCTGATGC